>JAGWWZ010000245.1 GCA_018970165.1 Planctomycetota bacterium
CAGCCTCCACATGGTGGTCGGCCGTTGGCGCCCTCGGGGTCAAAAACCAGCCGAGTCGGTGTCCCAAGCCCCCGAATCCGAGGGAAAAGGATTGCAACAATAGGGTTTTGGTGAAGAATTAAGTGTCTACCGAGATATATCTGTATCGGCCCCCGCCTGACAGCCCCCCCACCAAGTCTCGGTTAGTCCACGATCCCTGTATCCGAACCACGCGTTGCAAAAAATCATGCGTCAACGGGTAACGACTGGTTCCCACCTGCGAGTTTTCTCTTTCCAAGAATGATCTCCGTCCTCGGAGTCCTGAAACGATGAAGCGTATAGCCCTCGTCGCTACCCTGTTCTTAAATCTGCTCGCGTGTCATTGCGCCTTTGCCCTCGCGGGCGGAATGGTCCAATACAATCGCGATATCCGACCGATCCTGAGCGAGAACTGCTTCGCTTGCCATGGACCCGATGTCAACAAACGAGCCGCCGATCTGCGGCTCGATGTGCGGGAATCTGCAATCGACAAACGAGCGATCGTTCCCGGTCAACCGGACGCCAGTGCGATTTTGCAGCGTATTGCTTCGACAGATCCGGATGTGATCATGCCTCCACCGGAATCGCACAAGTCCCTCACCCAGCAACAAAAGGATCTGCTCAAGACTTGGATCGCCGAAGGTGCCGAGTACCAAGGCCATTGGGCATTCATTGCTCCGGTGAAGCCGGAACTGCCGCAGGTTCGCAATCCCAACTGGGTTCGCAATCCGATCGATCGATTCGTGCTCGGCGAACTGGAACGACGCGGTATGGAACCATCCCCCGAAGCCGACCTGCGATCCCTCATCCGACGCGTATGTCTAGACCTGACCGGCCTGCCTCCCACCCCTCAAGAAATCGATCGTGTTCTTTCCGACCCATCACCGGAACGCTATGAGAATTACGTGGACGAACTCTTGTCTCGCCAAGAATGGGGCGAGCATCGCGGTCGCTATTGGCTCGACTACGCTCGCTACGCCGATACTCATGGCATCCACTTCGACAACTACCGCGAAATGTGGTCGTATCGCGAATGGGTGATCAAGGCCTTCAATCGCAACCTCCCTTTCGATCAATTCACGATCGAACAACTCGCAGGGGACCTGCTCCCTAATGCTACCCTCGATCAACGAATCGCGAGTGGTTTCCATCGTTGCAATATCACGACGAACGAGGGTGGTGTGATCGAAGAAGAATATCGCGTTCTCTACGCACGCGACCGCGTCGAAACGACAGGGCAAGTCTGGATGGGCCTGACCGTTGGATGCGCTGTCTGCCACGATCACAAGTTCGATCCGATCACTCAGCGCGAGTTCTATCAATTCTCCGCCTTCTTCAACAACACGACCCAACGGGTGATGGACGGAAACATCAAGGATCCACCCCCGGTGATTCCTGTCCCTTTGGAAGCCGACCGCGAACGATTCTTTGCTCTCGATGGTTTAATCGCACAAGCTCAGCAAGAGGCCGATGCCCGACGCGTGCAAGCCAAGCCCGGTTTTGACGCTTTCATTGTCGATGCGAATAAGCGACAAGAAATCCTCTTTCAGGCACTCCCTGCGCAGGATGCTCTCGAGACACACATTCCGCTTCGTTCGAGCGACCCGAAGATGATCGCTTTCATTCAATCGGGCCAGTACCGACAGATCCCCCTCGAGCGCGATGCAGCCCTAGCTCCAGGTCACGTCAGCGATGCGGCATGGCACATCACACCAGACCATTTCCCAACGCTTCCCGCAGGAGATCTGGAAAAGGATCAAGCCTTCAGTGTCGCTCTTTGGGTGAAACCCGGAAACGACAATCAAGGCGGTTCGCTCATCGCCCGAATGAATGAAGAGGAAGCCGCTCGCGGGTGGGACATCTGGATGGAGAATGGATCGATTGGAACTCACTTGGTTTCCAAATGGCCTGGGAACGCTATCAAGGTACTCTCTCGTTCTCGACTGACCGCCTCCCGTTGGCAACATGTTGCGATCTCCTACGACGGCTCTGGCAAAGCCGAAGGGGTCAAGATCTTCGTCGATGGCGCAGAGCAAGCGAATAATGTCAGTAGTAACAACTTGTCCGACACCATTCGTACCTCCGTTCCTTTGCGGATCGGACGTCGCCAAGTACAGTCTCCTGCGACCGATGCCAAAGTACAGGACATTCGAATCTATCGACGACTCTTGACCAAGGAAGAACTCCAAGGCATTGCGAAACTGCCGCGACTGCAACATCTGATCGGCAAACGTGAACGCGGTGCCGAAGAGGCCGAAGAGTTGTATCAGTGGTATCTCGGCACCCATGACGAGGAATACCAGCGTCTCGTCGCCCAGCGCGATGCCCTCACCGAAGAGAAGAAACAGATCCTCCAGCGAGGGACAGTTGCTCATGTGATGAATGAGAACCCCGATACGCCGAAAGCCTACATCTTGATGCGGGGCGAATACGACAAACGCGCCGACGAGGTCCAACCCGATACCCCCAAGATCCTTCCTCCCATGCGTCCCGAGTTACCCAAGAATCGACTGGGTCTGGCACAGTGGTTACTGCAAGAGGATCATCCGCTTACAGCACGAGCAAACGTGAACCGATTTTGGCAAGAGATTTTCGGTGCGGGGCTGGTGGCTTCCTCGGGAGACTTCGGAACGACGGGGTTGTTGCCGACCCATCCTGAATTGCTTGATTATCTTGCTGTCTCCTTCCGAGAAGATGGTTGGAACATCAAGAACTTCTTCCGATCGATGGTAACCAGTTCCACCTACCGACAATCAGCCAGTGTCTCGCAAGAGAAACTCGCCCTCGATCCGACAAACAAGTTTCTCGCGCGCGGTCCGCGATTCCGTATGGATGCTGAAATGATCCGCGATCACGCGTTGGCGGCTAGCGGGCTGCTGGTCAGCAAGATCGGAGGTCCAAGCGTCAAACCCTATCAGCCGTCGGGTGTCTGGGAAGCGGTCGCCATGCCGGAGAGCAATACTCGCAAGTATGTTCAGGATACCGGTGAAGGTCTCTATCGCCGCAGCCTTTACACGTTTCTCAAACGAGCCGCCCCGCCACCGAACATGGAAGTGTTCAATGCCACGGCTCGCGAGGTATGTATTATTAAACGCGAACGAACCAATACGCCCCTTCAAGCTCTAACCACTCTGAACGATGTTCAGTTTGTTGAGGCAGCTCGAATCCTCGCCGAAAAGACACTCGTTCAACATCCCGATGCCAACGACCCAGTGGCTCGCATGCAATCGATCGCACTCAAACTGTTGGGGCGACCATTCCGTGGCGAAGAATTGGGTGTGGTGCAGGCGAGTTTGAACGAACTGCTCGCAGGCTTTCGAGGTAATGCTGATGCCGCAAAGGAACTCTTAGCCATGGGTGCCACACGTTCGTCGGATCAACTCGATCCCGCTGAATTAGCTGCATGGACGATGACCGTGAACATGTTGATGAACCTGGATGAGGTACTGACCAAATGAGTCGATTCCCAATGCGCGATCCATCGATCCACCCGCTGTTCGAGGAATATGTTCGCAACGAAACCCGGCGACAATTCTTCCGCAAGGGAGGCAACGCGCTCGGCGCCGCCGCCCTAGCGGCTCTCGGTGTCCCACTGGCCCATGCGGCCGATGACGTGCCTGCCAGTGGACTGGGCACCTTGCCACACTTTGCTCCCAAAGCCAAGCGGGTGATCTATCTGCACATGGTCGGTGGCCCCTCGCAGATGGACTTGTTCGATTACAAGCCGCAGATGAACGATTGGTACGATAAGGATCTTCCCGAATCGATTCGCAACGGCCAACGCCTCACCACTATGACCAGCGGCCAGGCTCGCTTTCCGATCGCTCCATCGAAGTACAAATTCGCTCAGCATGGCCAGTCCGGTATGTGGATCTCGGAATTACTTCCTGAGACCGCCAAGGTGGTCGACGACATGTGCTTCATCCGATCGATGCATACCGAAGCGATCAATCATGAGCCAGCCATCACCCTTATGCAGACCGGAAACATGGTCACCGGCCGCCCATGCATCGGTTCATGGCTCTCGTATGGCCTGGGATCGATGAACAGCAACCTTCCGACCTTTGTCGTGTTGGTCGCTCAGCCGACCAATACCGAACAGATCCAGGCTATCTCGGCGAGGCTCTGGTCGTCGGGCTGTTTGCCTGGCGAGCATGCCGGTTGCAGCTTCCGCTCAGCGGGCGATCCGATCCTCTACATCAATAATCCCAATGGCGTTTCGCCTGATCTACGGCGCAAGACCCTCGATGGACTCAAAACCCTCAACGAGATGAACTTTCGAGCTGTCGGCGACCCGGAGATCCATACACGCATTCAGCAATTCGAACTCGCCTTCCGCATGCAAGCCAGCGTCCCTGCGTTGACCAATATCTCCGACGAACCGCAAAGTACCATCGATCTCTACGGCCCCGAGGTGACCAAGCCCGGTTCGTTTGCCAATTCGGTGCTCCTCGCACGGCGCATGGTCGAGCGCGATGTTCGCTTCGTGCAAATCTATCTCAATAATTGGGATCACCACGGAAACGTTTCAACACGGCTTCCATCGCAGTGCAAAGACGTCGACCGACCCACCTATGGCTTGATCAACGATCTCAAGCAGCGTGGACTCCTTGATTCAACCCTGATCATTTGGGGGGGCGAGTTCGGTCGTACGATTTACTCGCAGGGTGGACTATCAAAAGACAACTACGGCCGCGATCACCACCCCCGCTGCTTTACGATGTGGATGGCGGGCGGGGGTGTGAAAGGGGGAGCGATCTACGGCGAGACCGATGACTTCTCCTACAACATCGTCAAAGATCCGGTCCACATCCGGGACTTCCACGCCACGATCCTCCACCTGCTGGGAATCGACCACGAGCGATTCACATTCAAGAATCAAGGCCTCGA
>JAGWWZ010000246.1 GCA_018970165.1 Planctomycetota bacterium
ATCGTCGGTCACAAAGTCGTTGGCAAGAGGGCGATCTTTGGCCCGCAGCTTTTTGTGTGTCGCTGCATGCTTGGGTTTCCCCGTTTCGTGATCCACACCAAATGAGGCCGCATTGCCCTGACCCTGTTTGAGCCGGCCCGAGGCCGCATCGTTCGTGAACGAAGATAGACCCGCGGCGATGGCGTTGTTGGATCGCGGCTCTACTTTGACGTTGTAGGGCGGGTCTGTGTTCACAAGGTGGATGGGCTGGCCGGCCAAGAGCCGATCAAGATCCTCTGGCTTGGAGGAATCCCCACACAGTAGGCGATGGTTCCCGAGAATCCATAGATCGCCGGGTTGAGTGATCGCGTCGTCGGGCGGTTCGGGAACATCATCGGGATCCGTGAGTCCTTCGTTGACACCGGTGTCCATCAGCTTGGCGAGTTCCTCAGTGTCGAATCCTAGGAGGCCGAGATCGTAGTTCGCTTCTTGCAAGGCCGACAGTTCGATCGGCAACAGATCGAAATTCCATTCGGCGATCTCGGCCGTTTTGTTGTCGGCGATGCGGTAAGCCCGAACCTGATCGGGCGTCAGATGCGATGCCACCACCACTGGGACCCGTTCCAATCCCAGCTTATGTGCTGCTTTCAGTCGGGTGTGACCCACGATGATCACGCTATCGCTATCGACGACGATCGGTTGGGAGAAACCGAATTCCTTGATCGACGCAGCGACGGCATCGACCGCTTCATCGTTGATGCGGGGGTTATTTTCGTAGGGGCGAACGCGATCTAACGTCCACATCTCGATCTGCAGTGAAGTGATGGTCATAAAGCAATCCTTTGGAGGGTGGAAGAAGCGTTGAACTTGTGAATACTTCGGAAAAAAAGAGATGCCATGAATTCACTTACCGAGTTCAGATTGGTGCTTTGCAACCCGAATACACATAGCGATGAAAGCCTCTTGTGACATTGTGTTCTTCGCACGATTGACATTCGCAGTCACGATTTGGCAATTTGACTTCGAGAAATCGCCGCCCTCGGAAAGCGGGACAATGTGATCAAGCGCAAAGTTATCTGGCGTCAATTGGTCGTTGGTGAGTGCACAGCGAAACTGTTGCGATTCCAGAATCTCACGAAGTTCGCCAAGGGTAATCACGTCGAGGTTGCCAACTCTCCGCCTTCGAATTGACCTCTTGGGATTGTGACGTTGCACGTGCATCCATGCGCAATAAGTGATCAGATTGATATACTTTGAGCCGACGTGAATCATCGGTGCACGCTGTCGGTGCCGGTGCAGTTTGCGCTCGCAAATTACCTCTCCAAGCGTGGTGGAGTTGAGTAACCTCACGAGCCTCGATGGTCTTAGGACAAAATCCTTTGAGATTGCTGCGATCTCATCTTCCAAGATGTCCATCTCAGCTTGAGTGCGTAGTCCCAGCCCCCCTTTTTCAGATGATTCCGTTCCTTCATGATCACTCGATTCAGTTCGTTCGACATAGCTTGATCCCAACTGGCCGTACAAGGATTCGTCTGATTCTTTTTCCTCGGGAGAGTCCCATTGCGATCGCATCGAATGACCTGCGCTGTTATGCAGCATGTGAGCGCGCGGTGCCATGGATCTGCAAGCTTGCTCCTTTGACTCGCTCTGGCCATCGCATACCCGATCGACCTCTGCAGCCAACGATCCCAATGGCTGTTGTGTATTTGCAATCATGTTTCCTCTCTCAAAATCCGGACGAAAATATAGAAACTCTGTCTAGTACCGCGATTTTTCCCACGCCCCTCAAGAAGGGCCTAAGGGCGGGGAAGGACCCATAACAAGACGCTGCGCCGAAGTAATGTGTGCCAAACTGGCACTCTTCCACAGAGGGGCACGGTTGGCCCACGGTCACGTTGTGTGCGACATACGAAGTTGTGGGCAACGTGTCAGAGAACTCAAAACGTGGGGCAACGTCGTGCGAGGGATGGGAGCAAAAGAGCCGCGCGCGCACACCCAAAAAACCACTGGCGAGGTTAGCGAGGTCCAGCGAGGTTATTTCCAGCCCACTTCTATATAGCGAATGTACGTGTACATGGGGGTGTACATAGTTTTCCCTTACGCGTGGGATGTCGACTTTTAACCTCGCTAACCTCGCTTTGTGTGAGAAAACCAATTTTTTCATGGGTTTCGTTGGCGAGGTTACGGCGAGGTTATGGCTCAAAAAGGCGAGGTTATGCCCCTGTTTGGCGAGGTTATTGGTCGAGAACGCTTTGGAGGCTTTCAACGCATCTAAGTACTTGCTTGTTGGAACCTTAGAGTCGATTTTACGTCCATTTCGCCCTTCCACGGCGCGCGCGTCATGTACGTTGTACATACCCATGTACATCGACGTGTACATGACCATGTACATGGTGCGCGCGCATGCGCGCCAACCCGATTCTGTACGCTGAATCTGCGCGCGAGCAACCTCGCTAACCTCGCTGTGACGGATAGAACTACTCATCGGCAGACCCTATATCGAAGAGAACCGATGGTGGAGATTGGGTATCGACGAGCTGCCACAAGCGAACGTGGTTCTTCTTGTTGAGGCCCGCGTCGTTCAGTTTGCGTCCACTGAAGACACGACCTCGCAACCGTGATAGATGCCTACCCAACGAGCGTTTGAATGCGCCCTCGCCACGATCGCGATGGACAATCAGCGACTCTGGAAGGGCCTTGGCTAACGGTTCTTGGATGTATTCGATCGGGTCACTGGATCGAGGTAGAACCACGCTGCAGATATCGTCGGCAGTCAACAGACGACTTCCAAACCGCTCCCACCATGCAGCGAAAAACGCCGTCCATTGCTGAGTGTCTTCATCTTGAACAACCTGCGTCTGCTCGAGATTACCCAGGAAACCTTCGATGCCGGCGTATGCGAGCACGCTACCGATCGTCTCTGCCCATTCTTCAAAACTCCCGAGCGTGGGTACGGATGCTTTGGGTTGACCATGCGCGTACCAGCCACGAATGACGGTCATCGCGGCACTGAGGAGGTTTCCACGATTTGTGGCAATGTGCCGAGGCAACCCCTTGATGGCAAATCCTGTTCTCTCCCACGGGCGCTCGGCATTCGCATCGAGACGAATGCTGTAACTTCGGCGAGGCATATCGCCGGCCACGCGAAGATTATTGCCCGTTGCCACCCATACGGCCCTCGAAGGCAACCGAATAGACTGGCTTCGTCCTAGCACACGATCGGACCAGTCCGAACTTGTGAGCGCGGCCGCGAGCGGTGGCGAATGGAGAGTCGTGTTGTCCGGAATGTTGTCCAGGAGCACAAACGGCGATGCGGTCATCAGGATCGTCGTGATTTTCTTGCGCCATTCGTCTTCGTTGTCTTTGGATGGGATGGACTCCGATGATACTGATCCAACAGCAATACCACCCAACGATGAAACGAGAAGGGTCTTTCCGGTCCCTTGCATGGGTGCATCGACGATTGCGAGCGGTACATTACCCTCGATCACTGGCCGCATCAGGATCGAGAAAAGAATCGCAAGCGCGTTGGAGCGACTCGCATTATCAACGAAGGGGAACTCGCCAATGACCGAAAGCAGCGTGTCGACGCAGGCCTGGACTTCCTCGCCGCAGGGATATTCGGGAATGGGAGCGAGACGCAGCGCGGGATCCGGGCAATACATCAATCGCGATGTGGGATCATAACCCGGCGTGGAGCAGATGGTCCCATCGCGCCGAAGAATCGGAGCCCGTGCGATGCCAGCCAACGCCGGGAAATCCCATTGCTTCAGAGCGAGTACGTTCTCCGCCAGCGACTTGGGAGGAAGAGTTCCGACAATCGCGTAGCCACCATCCGCTCGGCGCAGTGTGAAGAAGTTTGCGACCTCGCTCAATCGGCATCGCATGCGAGACACATCGATGGGCTCGATCTTCGGAATGTCCTGTTCATCGTGAACCACCCGAACGATACCACCAGCACGAATGAATAGATGGGGATTTCGGTTTCCCAATTGGAGCGCTGAAAGTGCTTGCTCCGTCAATTCGCTCAACTGTCGATCATCGATCAGGATCGATGGCAAATCGGGGTTGGCTGGGCCTGGTGGAATGGGTCGTGAAGAGCGTCGGCTCCTTGAACGAGGTTGGTATTGCTTGGTGACCTTATTAAGCGCCTTGCCGATGGTTGTCTGACCGTAGGTCTCGGTGCCATGCAACTCATCCCATTTGGGACGCATCAATCCTGATCGGCGAAAAAGCCTATCGATCTGGGCCGCGTCCTTGGTGTAGAAGGCGAGCGTGAAGACCACCGACGAATCGGCTTCGCTGGCGGAGTTGAAATGCGAGTTCCATTCCCCCGACCACAAGGACTGAAACTTGGGTCCGGATCGACGTTGCTTGGACGCGAGGTCAATGATTTCCTCGTCGCTTAAAACCACGGAGCCGCTATCGCTTGGCTGTGGTCCGCGATTGGAACCCGATACCAAGCTCGCGCCCGGTTCGTCAGTCCCGAACACCTGTGCATAGACTAGGTCTAGCGACTCCTGCCTGAGGTTGATCTCCGATGGATATTCCTGGAGTCGATCGCCCGTCACTGTGAAAAAGCGGTCGCGATCATAGATCTCAATCCCACCGTCGTGATACGCCTTGCGGCAGCGTCTACCGGGTTTGTTGGCTTTGATGAAGACTTTGAGCCCACGTCCCGATGGACTGACCTCGGTGTAGCTATCGAGCCGACAGAGCAAATCGCTGGCCCAGAGCTTGATGCTCCCCTCAGAATCGATGCTGTTATCGAGGTCGACACCACAGTAGGGATCATCCGCCGTGAATACAAATCCAATGCCTGCCAGGGAACGATCGCTGCGACACGCCTCGATCGCTTGTTCTATCGTGCCCCAGGATGCTTGAGACGTCGAATCGGCGAGGCTAC
>JAGWWZ010000062.1 GCA_018970165.1 Planctomycetota bacterium
GCTTCGCCCCCAGTCCGGCTTCGCCCCCAGTCGGCTTGTCCGACTGGAGCGTACGGTTCGAAGGCTAGAATGCGGTAAAACGAAATGGGGGCTCCCAGACGGGCTTGTCCCGTCTGAAGCAAAGGTTTATTGGGCTAGCTCAAGAACCCGATCCACCGATATTTCAGAAAATCCTCGACGGAGGCATCCATGTACGCATCGATCGATTTTCGTTAGACTCACGAACTACGAATGAAATCTTTCACCCAGAAAAACCGAGGAGATACAGCCTGTTAGATGGCGCGCGTTTGGACTGAAGACAATGCGTCGTTGGAAACCTTCAATGCTTGGATCCACGGAATCGGTTTTGCGTTGAGTATTCCCGCTGGGCTCGCCTTGGCCCAGCTCGCCTTTCATTACCATCCATCAATGGTTGCGGCTTGCGTTGTATACGGGCTCTCTCTATCTGCTATGTATTTGTTCTCTACCCTCTCTCATGCAGTTCGGGACCCCAAGGGGCGGCACCGCATGCGGTCGCTCGATCAAGGGGTCATCTACACGCTGATCGCTGGCACTGTTACGCCATTCATCTGGAGCAGCATGCAGGGATGGCCTAGAATCGTGATGATCACGTTAGTTTGGTTCGCCGCATCTGCTGGCTTTTACTCCAAAGTCCTCGCCAAACACAGGGTCGATAATATGACTACCGTATCCTACATCATCATGGGGTGGCTCCCGGCTGCGGCGCTCTTCTGGTCGACCAGCACAATCTGCTTTCTGACCATGTTGCTCGGGGGTCTGATCTACACGCTGGGTGTGCTGTTCCTTCAAAACGATCACCGCGCCTGGTACTTCCATCCGGTGTGGCATTTCATGGTTATTCTGGCAAGCGCCAGTCACTATATCGGGATCGTACTCTTCGCCATCCTGCGTTTGGATCGATAAACCTCCCTCTCAATTCGTCTCTTCGCAGCGCGAGTTTCTTGGAGACTATCTCGAGACCATGATGCTTAATGCATGCCACCCACGCAATGTTCCCTGGCTAGCTCAAGAACCTGATTCACCGGACGGGGAAAGCCCGTCGGGGTCTGTTGTTTTTGCTGGCGTGTTCTAGCCGCGAACCGTTGGCTCCGATGGGACGAGCCCATCGGGGGCCGCGATCTGCGTCGCTTCCAGTCGACTTCCCAGTCCGTTGCTATGCCAATCCGGTGCAGTTACATCCCGTAAGGAAGCAGTCAACGGACTGGAAGTCCGTTGTACGGGTAAAGCCGCCCTACGCGTCACACGCCCCCGACTTGGATTGAACTCACTAGGCGAATCGCAATGAGCCTCTACGGTTCGGTGCTCGTGCTCGCATCGCGAACGTAGCGATTGAACCATGAGACCATCTCGGCTTGGGTGTGCAATACCGATTGCCGTCCGCGATAACCGTGACTCTCATACGGAAGCATCACCAACCTCGCAACACCACCGTTCCCTTTGACCGCCTGGAACATCCGCTGCGACTGAATCGGAAACGTCCCTGCGTTGTTGTCGTTCTCGCCATGGATGAACAAGATCGGCGTCTTGATCTGGTCGGCAAACATGAACGGCGAAATCTTGCCGTACACATCCTTAGCCTCCCACAAAGGTCGACGCTCGGATTGAAAACCAAATGGAGTGAGTGTTCGGTTATAAGCTCCGCTGCGAGCTACCCCCGCTTTGAAGAGCTTGCTGTGGGCCAGTAGATTCGCAGTCATGAAGGCACCGTAGCTGTGACCGCCGACCCCAACACGATCTCTGTCCGCCACTCCCAACTCCACGGCATGATCGATTGCCGCTTGCGCCGCACCGACAATCTGCTCGATAAACGTGTCGTTCATCGTCTCCGGATCACCGATCACCGGCATGGTTGCATCGTCCATGATCGCGTAACCCTGTGTCAACAACGACAAATGACTCGTTCCACCGATACGGGTAAACTCATTGGGATTTGCGGAAATCTGTCCTGCCGTGCTCGCATCGTTGAACTCCAGGGGATATGCCCATACGATCAGGGGAAGTCGGGTACCTTCTTGGTAATCGGCTGGCAAGTACAGCGTTGCCGATAGTGGGACACCATCGTAGCGATGGTATTTTACGATCCTCTTTTTGATCCCGCGCAGTTGCGGCGTCGGATCTTCAAAACGTGTCAACTGCGTTTCCGTATCGCGGAGCAAGTCCCGCAGATAGTAATTGGGGGGCTGCGTTGTGCTCTCGCGCCGAGCGACAATCCGGAGCTTTCCTTCATCGAACTCGACCAAAGCGGCCACATTCTCCGAAACATCCGGTCCGCACCGCCACAGACGTGTTGTTTCCAGAGTCGTCAGACTTCGGCGATCGAGAAAGGGTCGATTCCCCTCCGGCGATGCTCCAACTCCCGACAACAAGACCGAGTCGCCGCTCTGCTTCGCGATGGCAAAGCCATTCTCGTCAGGCTTGACCAAGACTCGCCCGGGATCACCATAGCGATCGCGCACGCTTCGATCGAAAAAGACTCGCGGTTCCTCCTTCGCATCCAGATCATGCATAAGAGTTGTCGTCCAGCGTCGATCACGATCGAGCTCGCTCGTCAGGAATCGCTTAGGATTGGCGAAGAAGGTCATGCCGGAGAAACGATGCCGCAGCTTGGCGAGTGGGCTCGCCGGTGCTTTGAAGGGTGCATCCAAAACCCACAACTGTTCCCGATGTTCAACTTTGTTCTTCGGATCGCCCCCATCGAGGGCCTCCGTCCAGACCAAGCGCGCTGGATAACCAGGCCACCACTGGATCCCTCGAGCGCCAAGCCGCACCCCTTCGATGGGGATGTTTTCTCCTAAGGGCACATCCACTACCCGATATTTCACTTGACCCTGCAGATCGATGACATCGATCGTCTTTGGAAAAAGATCCGCTGGCACCAAATAAGAAAAAGGTTTTTTGAGTTTCGCAACAAGGAGATGTTCGCCATCGGGCGAGATTGCGGCGGAATCAATCCAGTCAGGCTCTCCAATCTTCGTCGAGTTGGTGTTCGGCCCGAGCACCGTTAACTGCGTTCGCGCATAGTATTCGAATAATGCTTCGTCATGCGCGTTGCTGAGCAGGTCTTGGTATGTTCTCACTGGGGCCTTGGCACCATCGGACTCTTGAACACTGGGGCCATCTGGCACCGCGGGCGCAAGAGGCTCCTTACCAGCATCCTCGGGCAGAACACATGCGATCAGTCGTTCGCCGTCCGGCATCCAATCGAGACCTTGCAGCACCGTCACCAAACGATCGGTCAAGCGTTTCGGATGCGAGGGATCGGCAACGGAAACCCACCAAAGTTCGGTTCCTGTGGGCTGAATCTTGGTGAATACAAAGGCCTGAGATCGATGCGACCAAGAAACGGAACCGATCCGAACATCCACTTCCAAAGGAATCCGCACGATCGAGTCTCCATCGCGACGCCGCAAAGAAAGCCCGCGATAGAAATCGGTTTGGAATCGACCTCGGGAAACGGGATCGATACGAATGCCAGCGAGGGATAGCATGCGACGCGCCAAATCAGCTACGTCGGGCAAGGCATCCCGATCGGCGAACACGACCCACTCGGTGTCTGGACTCCAGAAGAGCCCCGGATCCGGCTTGGCGTCGATGATGTCGACGATCTCTCTGGGGGGAAGTTGATATCCGGTTTGAGATTGGCCGGGAGAAGGTTTGGCAACGGTCATGACCAGCACCATGCCAACAACCAACCAGAAAGTCGAATATCGAATCGGCCCCTCGAACGGGATTTCCAAGTTGCGGTATGCCATGCTGTACTCTTCAAGACGAATTAATTCCACAAGCCTAGGATGTGTGCTACTCGACAATCAACTGAACACTCTCAGAGTGACTATTGAACTCAGGCGCGTACATGCACTGCAACATCGCCAACCCCATCGGATAATCACCCGCGTGCTGGACTCGCAACGGGTATTCGAATACGTACGTTCCCTTGCGGAGATAATCGATGAAGAAATGGGTCGCCGTATCGCGGGTGCTTTCATAGTATGCCAAACCGTCCTGGAAGCGGTAGCCACTCAGGACGTTCACCGGCTCGGTCCCGCTACCTCGATAATCCTTGAGGTGGACATACTCCATGTCACGATCGGTCCGGAGGATAATACGGCAGACTAATTCTTCGCCGACCGAAACCGTTCCGGTAACTTCCTCGATCACGGGTCCGGCTTCCGTTAAACGCCGTTTATAGATCTTCTTTTCCAGCTTGAGCGGCGTATCGGAGTGGGCAGTTACCTTGCGGATGTCCTCGAGGTATTGCCAGTGGATGCTACCCCAACTGACCCCGGCATCGGTTTTGGTGACCTTCACTTTGCCCATCTCCGGTTGGATTTCCGCAGCGGCGAATTTCTTTTCGTAGAACCCGGTACCGGCCTCGACCTTCTCCGGTTCGATCGCGATGTTAGCGACCTGAACCTGGACCAGAGCATCGGAGGCGAGCCAATCGGCACCTCGCAACAGCAGCGCGTAGACAGCGTCTGCCGTTGCCTTGGTGGTTTTCCAATCCTGGGTCTGCTTCTGTTTGAGGAGCCAAACTTTGCAGTCATCGACCGCCTTGCGATCAGCGGCGACTTCATCGAAGGCCTCGATCATCATGGCTTGCGTTTCGATCGGTGCGCGATACCACCACCAAGAGTTCTCCGTGTCGCGCCAGAACATCCCCATTTCGTCATCGGAGACCGAGTTTTCTTTAAAGCTTTTCAAGATCGCGCCGGGAAGTTCGCGATCTCCCATCCGTTTCATGCCGATGGCGATGTGAGCTTGCGATTGCCGACTCAGTGTCAGCCAATGCTTGCGGGCTTGTTCCTGCCAGAACTTCAATGCGATCTGGTTCTGTTCTCCGACAGGACGATCGACTAGGTAAAAGCTTCGCCCGTACAGATACATCGCGATGGTGGGTGAAAGATGGTTTTTGCCCGCATTTCGGTCCGAGACGGGGATGCGTTCGTACCATTCCCGCATCCAGTCGTCTAATCGATCGAGAGCCCGAAGGGCAAGCGATTCATCCACTTGGACACCCATGTTTCTCAGTCGACCAAAACCGGTGACGATATATAGCGACAGATACTCATTGTCTGGCCCGCCCGGAAACCATGGCCACAAACCACTACCGTTTTGCATTTCCGCAAGCTTCGACATGGAGCGTTGCAATTCGGTTTCGAGTCGGTTCTTCTCGAATAGCAGGCCGACGTTGCGGCGAGCGAGCGATTCGTCGTTGGCATCCCGGAGCCAAGGTGTCTCCTCGATCATGACCGATTTCAAATCCTCGTTTTTGCTCAAGGGTGACCGGAGTGCCTCAGGCTGCAATTCACGCCACACAGAGAATACACGTTCAATTTTTGGATCGCTCGTGGCGACATGTCTTGCCAAAGCATTCGCATAGAAGCGATTGAACGTTTGTTCGCTACACTCGTACGGATACTCCATCAAGTACGGGAGTGCCAGAACCGCATACCATGCGGGTTGCGAGGTCATCTGCACGGTTAGCGATTGGTGGCGAAGCGATGTGGAGCCGGCAGACTCAATCAGTTTCTTCAACTCGAACTCCCTCGTCCCTTGGCCGCGAATCGGAAGCGGTAGCGATTCGGTGACCAGAATGCGATTGGACAGGACCGGCAACATCCCTTCTTCGCCATCGGACAGTTTTTCCGTGCCTGCGACAGCCTTGTAGATGACAGGTCTCGCTCCCTCGGGGACCTTGATCTTCCAACGCAGGCTCTTGGAACTGTTTGGCGGCAATTCGAATGGTCGTTCTGCTTGAGAATTCTCAAAGGCGGCATCGAGATCGCGTAGATCGACGGCATCGCTCAGATGCAGTGCTACTGTTCCTGTTTGCGGCGCTGTGCTTTGATTCGTGATCTTGACGCTGAATTCCAAAACATCCCCTTCGCGAAGGAATCGGGGTGGATTGGGTTGTACCATCAAGTCCTTCGTGGTGACGACCGAGTCGAATAAGCTGCCACTTCGCAGTTGTTGGTCGTGAGCAAAGCTCAGGAACCGCCATTGCGTCAATGCTTCAGGCATCGTGAACTGCATCGTGACTTTCCCCTTGCCATCGCTCAAGAGTTGCGGGAAGAAGAAAGCCGTCTCGTTGAGGTTCTTGCGTGGCGAGATGGAGTCGAGTTGCGGCCCAGCTTTCGGTGCGCCGGGTCCTCCTTCGGAGTTGCCACTCGTAAACGGTGCACCGGGTGCGGCCGATTTCATCTCAGCGCCTGCCATGCCTTCGGCGGCTGCAGCCATCGGCATAGCGTCCATCGCTAAGGAATCCGCCATCATCGCACCACCTCGACCGCCACCAGGCATTCCCTTTCGAAGATACCGTTGCGGATAGGCGAAGGCCATCAGTTCCCCGGGGAAGGATCGGTATCTCCAGTCGATCGGTGACGTAGCGTAAGACAGGTTCCCTCGGAACCAGTTAAAGCTGTTCGCGAAATTTTGGAACGAGGCGTTTACGTACTGCGACTCGCGATAGAAAAAAGAGAATTGATTGGGCCAAGCGTGCGTAAGGAATGCATCGAGCGATTGATCGTAAAGAGCCGCCACCATTTCTGCAGCGGTCCCATCTCCTTGAGGATCTTCGATCGTCACGCTCCATGTCTCTTCCGATCCGGGCATCAGCTTGGATCGGAACCGATCCCAACGAAGCTTGAGTTGCTTGTTGGTCCACGGCACATCGATCACGCGAGACTCAGTGTACATGCGGTTTTCGCGAACCATCGTCACATGCACAGTGAATCCACCGCGATGCGTTTCATCGACCGGTTGTTCGATGGTGACTTGCGTAGCGTCGGCAGGAGTCCAATACTTTTTCAGGATGTTGCCGCGATGTTCGATCTCAACAAAGGCTCTGGCAGGTTGATACCCTGACCCCCATACCGCTTTCCATGAATTGCCCGGTTCCACCTGAGCGTTGGGTGTTGCAAATACGAAGGGGATCCGAAGACCGAGCGTCTTCGAGTCTTCATCGAGAATCCTAAGGTTTAATTCCGACTTGACCGGTTTACCGAACCGATCTTGCGATTCGACGATGCAACGATACAAACCTCGCTTCAATCGTACTGCGACTTGCTGAGTACCCGACTCGGCGATATCGAGATCCATGGTTGCCACCTGTTCGCCGAGCGCCCAATTTTTGAAGTCGGATGGATCGGGCTCGATGGCGGGAGGCATATTTCTTCGAGCCGCTTGCCCTCGTGGTGCACGCGGGGTGCGCGAGAACCGTTGGCCGAGAATATCGGGGCGAAGAACCTTGTCCGGTTCACGCAAGGAGTGGATGCGTATGGAGCCCTTGCTCGGAGTTGGTTCTCCGTTGAGCGTACTGGAACGGATTCGCAGTTGCACGTCCCGTTCTTGCGTTTGCCAGTCATCGGCAGACAGATCGATCTGCATCGACTTGTATCCCACTGACACATTCGCATCATCCGAGCGGGTTTCCCCGGTTCCATCGGTCACATCGACAGTGACGGAGTAACTGAAGATCGGATCTTCGGATTCCGGGATCGATCGGTCGGGGCGAGCGACGAATTGGCATTCGAACGAGCCATCGTCTTTGGTTTCTGTCCAGCCATTAGCGATTTCTTGAGAGCTCCCCAAGAACGGAGCGATCCGCCAAGCGTAACAGAACATGAACCAATCCGGCCATCGGACTTGTCGGACGACACGATAGCGGACGCGAGCACCTTGGATCGGGGCACCGGTGTATGCCATGGCCTTGCCGGTGACCGTGACGGTGTCCCCCAACCGGACCGATTCCTTCGGGACTTCGATATCAACCTTGAATTTAGGCCGCTTGTATTCCTCGACCTGAATGTTTTTATACGACTGGGCTACTTCATCGACGACGATGCCCATCGTCCCTGTTCCGCGATCGCGAGGAGCGGAAAAGGTTCCTGAAAAAGACCCGAAGTCGTTCGACTTGACCGCAATGGATTCGACCTCCTGTTGATTGATATCGACCAGCTTGACGCGAAAGCTTTTGTTCTTGACCACTTCGTAGCGATTGTTCTTTTGGTCGATCTGTATCGCGATTCCCTTGAAATGGACCATTTGCCCTGGTCGATAGATGGCGCGATCGGTGAACAGGGTGACTTGGGTCGATGCACCAACATTCGATTCCCATTCTCGCGATACGTATTCATTTTGGGTGGCGATCATCTGATCGTTGTGACTGACAACTAAGAATCCGCTCAGCTGAGAGACGGGGATCACGAATTGCCCATTGGCATCGGTCGTAACCGATGAGCCTTCGATCACGCGTTCGGTGCGGTAGTCGCGACTGATTGTCTTGACCCGTGCACCGACGATCGGTTCTCCGGTTCGATTGTCGAGCACGAAGCCCGAGAGAGGCTTGTTTTGAGACCACGTCTGCCGTACGACCAACGCGAGCTTGCTAACCCACGCATCGCATGCGAAGACCTGATTGTTTTCTTCGCCGAAGCTAGGTTTGATGCTCGCCAGCACAATGTAGTAACCGGCCGGCAACCCCTTGGGTGCTGGGACGTCGAGAGATGCCTCGCGGTAGTCCTCAGTAGCGGGCAGGTCGGTCGTCCATTCCGCAACGCGTGGTTGATTCGCCAGTTCCTTGCGGTCCATCTCATTGAATTGGCTCGGATTCCAGCGATCTCGCGAGAAACGGCTCAGCCAATCGACTCGCACGACACGAAAGTGGAGCTTTGTGATATTGCGATAGGTCACACGAATCGCGGGTAGTGGATCACTCCAAACGCGTTCGGTTTGCAGACTGACCGAGGGTTGTTCGATGCTGCTGATGATGTTGCTGCATTCGATTCCACCAACGCTCTTGGGGAAAGCGTTTTTTCCCTGCTGGGCTATCTCGCGTGCGGTGATCATGTCTTGTTGATCGACCAGTAGCTGTGCCCATCGTGCACGTGCCAAAGCTGAAAGCTCATGCTTGGCGTGCTGGTCTGCGAATCGTTTTAGTGCCGCCTCATAACGATCGCGTTTCTCCTCGCCGACAGAACTGTTGTAGACAAATTGCAACCGCGAAAGCTCGGCATCAAGAAACGCAGTCGGGTCGACATCGTTGCGATGGAAGGACAGCAGGTTTTGATAGAGGCGAATCCCCTTCAGTTTCGGCGATTGCAAGTCCTTGGTCTCGGGGTTCCATGCTAAAAAATCGTCGATATTGGCAAATGCAGCCGACGACGCATCGATTTCAAAAGCATCTTGTCGCGAAGCGCCCGCTTGTTCGCCCGAAGCATAGAACTCGATCGCATGATGAGCGAGAAAATCAAAAACCGTTGGACGATAGGAATCCGGAACCGTTCCTTCAGCGATCAGGCCATTCCAGTTAGCAATCGGAATCGACTTGAGGGTAGCTTCGTCCTTGAGAGCTTCGGAGTACTCCTTGTCGATCTCCAAGAACAACCGAGGGAGATCCCATGTGGTGAAATCGTCGCTCGGTGCCGATGCAGTTGCGGTTCGCCGTGCAAATTGCCAACGGTGCTGTTGGAAGTAACTCCAGTACCAAGAGCCTTGCAGTGCATGCAACATCGGTTTCATTTCGGCGGGAGCATCCTCGATCGCCGATTGCATACGCTTGATTCTCTCAGCCGGGGCCCCTCCTTGAATTTGACCCTCGAGGACGATCCTGTAGGCGATCGCCTTGGTGGCTTCCGGATAGGCTTTCTCCTGCATCGCAGAATCGTAGATGGTTTGCAGTTTTTCGATCGCCGTCTTCGGGAGTCCTTGCGAGACCGATTCCTCAACTTGTTTCCACATGGTTTTCCGCTCCTCGAGGTTCAGGGTTTTCGGGATTGCAGGGGCTTGAGAATAGACCAAGGCACCTGCCGCGATGAGGCCGAGGGCGATGATTACCGATTTGAACGAGACTCGTGAGTTTCTCATGGTCGTTTGCTCTGGGAAATGAGGGGAAAGGGCCGGAGCACAAGGAGATTTTTGCGAACCGTCGAACGGGAGTTTATCGCTCGAAAGTAGGGGACAAATCGCGACGGTAACGTCACGGAGATGAGCCCTTGGGGTGCAGTAAACTCAGTTCGATGAGATCCACAATCTAAACAAACGGCGAGCGAGCACTTTTATTAGTGGAACGAATTCATTTTGTTTCCGAAGATGCAAACGATCGCGATCCTCGTGGCGACTAGTTTACCAGTTTTTTGTAGCGGAATCGTTGCGGCTCGTCCGCGGAGATGCCCAAACGCTCTTTGCGTTGTTGTTCATAGGTTTGGAAATTACCTTCGCACCAATGGACGTAACCATCCCCTTCAAAAGCTAGGATATGGGTTGCGAGACGATCGAGGAACCATCGATCGTGCGTGATAACAACGACGCAACCTACGAAATTGAGGATCGCTTCTTCGAGGGCGCGCAGAGTATCGACATCCAAGTCGTTGGTCGGTTCGTCGAGCAACAACACATTGCAACCGCGCCGGAGCAATTTTGCTAAGTGAACCCGATTCCGTTCTCCACCGGAGAGAACACCGACTTTCTTTTCCTGATCGGTTCCCTTGAAATTGAATTTGGAGACATAAGCTCGGGAGTTCAATCGTTTGCCACCCATTTCGAGCCAATCGTTGCCCCCCGAGATCTCTTGATAGATCGTGCTCTCGGCGTTAAGTGAATCTCGCGATTGGTCGACATACCCCAGTTCGACCGTATCGCCGATTCGAATCGTGCCGGCATCCGGTTGGTCTTGCCCAGTGATCATTCGGAACAATGTCGTTTTGCCAGCGCCGTTAGGACCGATGACCCCGACAATGCCTCCTGCGGGGAGCCGGAACGTGAGGTCATCGATCAAAATCCGATCGCCGTAAGTCTTTCGAACATTTTTGGCATCGACGACGACTTCACCGAGGTGTTTGCCAGGCGGGATTTGGATTTCGAGTTCATCAGGACGATCCTCGAACTGTTGGGCCGCCAGTTGTTCGTAGGCGCTGATTCGGGCCTTGTTCTTGGCTTGTCGAGCTCGCGGGGACATGCGAATCCATTCGAGTTCTCGGTCGAGGGTCTTCTGGCGAGCTGCGGCAGCTTTCTGTTCGACTTGGAGACGTTTTTGTTTCTGCTCGAGCCAAGAAGTGTAATTCCCTTCGAACGGATAACCCGAACCGCGGTCGAGTTCGAGAATCCACTCAGCGACGTTATCGAGAAAGTATCGGTCGTGAGTCACCGCGACCACGGTTCCGGGGTATTGGGCCAGATGCTGTTCGAGCCAATTGATCGCCTCGGCATCGAGGTGGTTCGTCGGCTCGTCGAGCAACAGCAAATCGGGTTGCTCGAGCAAGAGTTTGCAGAGCGCGACCCGTCGACGTTCGCCACCGGACAGTTTGGTTACGTCTGCATCCCCTGGCGGCAGATTCATCACCCCCATCGACATCTCGACTTGCCGATCGAGCTCCCAAAGATTTTGAGCATCGATGGCATCTTGAAGTTTCGCCATCTCGTCGCACAGCTTCTGCATCTGGTTGTCGTCAGTGACTTCGCCGAGGAGATTGGATATCTCATTGAATCGTTCGAGGATTTTTCGTTTGGGTGCGACCGCTTCCTCGACGTTCTCTTGGACGTTCTTTTTCGGATCGAGATGGGGCTCTTGCGATAGGTACCCGGCTGTAAAGCCGTTGCTCAATCGAGCCGTCCCTTCAAACGTCTTGTCGGTCCCGGCCATGATTCGAAGAAGCGTACTTTTTCCAGCGCCGTTGGAACCGAGCACACCGATTTTGGCGCCGGGATAGAACGCGAGCCAAATATCCTTGAGAACTTCCTTTTGGCCGTGACGCTTGGTCAGGTTTTCTATTTGATAAATGTATTGGCGACTCATCCTTGTTTATTCCCGTGTAGTGGTTATTCCCATTCAATGGTTGCAGGGGGCTTGGAACTGATGTCGTAGCAGACCCGATTCACACCGCGGACCTCATTGATGATGCGCGTCGAAATCCGGGCGAGTAAATCGTACGGCAATCGGCTCCAATCGGCCGTCATGAAATCGTCGGTGTTCACGCATCGAACCGCCACCGCATTTTCGTACGTGCGAGCATCCCCCATGACCCCTACCGATTGCGATTCCAACAGGACGACAAAGGCCTGCGATGTCGAACGATAGAGGTCGGCATTTTTAATCTCAGTGATGACGATTTCGTCGGCTTCTCGCAATACGTCGAGCTTGGTTTTCGTGATTTCCCCTAAACATCGTACGGCAAGGCCCGGGCCGGGGAAGGGATGACGCCACACCAAGTGGTCGGGTAGCCCCAACTCCAATCCGAGTCGCCGCACCTCGTCCTTGAACAGGTCGCGCAGGGGTTCAACCAACTCAAAACCCAGTTGCTCGGGTAGGCCGCCGACGTTGTGATGCAATTTGATTGTAGCCGCCGGTCCGTCGGGAGCCGCGCCGCTTTCGATGACATCGGGGTACAACGTCCCTTGGGCCAGATACTTTGCCCCGTTGATCTTGGCGGCCTCTTCCTTGAAGCATTCGATGAATGCGTGGCCGATACGTCGACGTTTTTCTTGAGGATCGCGGATGCCTGCGAGCGTGGATAGGAAGCGATCGCTCGCGTCGACGACTCGCAAGTCGGCCTTGAAGTGGTTAGTGAACTCGGAGATGACGGCCGACTGCTCATCTTTTCTTAAAAGGCCATTATCGATCAGGATGCAAGTCAACTGCGGGCCGATGGCTTTGTAAAGGAGGGCGGCCGTGACCGAGGAGTCGACGCCTCCGGATAGTCCGCAGATCACGCGATCATCGCCGATCCGTTCTCGCATGTTTTGGATGGTCTGTTGCGCAAAATCGGACAGGTGCCATCGCCCCTCGCATCCCGCGATGTTGTAGAGAAAGTTGTGGATCAGGGTGCTACCCAGTGAAGTGTGGGACACCTCCGGGTGGAATTGAAGACCGTAGATCGGAAGAGAGCGATGCTTCACTGCGGCAATGGGGCAGGTGGAGGTGGCCGCCAAGGGTTCGAATCCTTCGGGTAGGTCATGCACCTGATCGCCGTGGCTCATCCACACATCGATCTCATGAGGGAAGCCTGCGAAGAGTTTCTCCATGTTGGTGATTTGCAGTCGGGCGCGACCAAACTCGCGCGCCGGACATGGTTTGACCGATCCCCCCATCGCATGGGCGGTTAACTGCATTCCGTAACAGATACCTAGGATGGGAATCCCTAATGAGAAAAGCTTGGGGTCGCATTTCGGAGCTTTTGCTTCGTAGACACTCGAAGGGCCGCCCGAGAGGATCAGTGCCGACGGCTTGCGAGCTTGGATCGATTCGATCGAGATGTCGTGCCGAACGATTTCACAGTAGACATTCTGTTCGCGAACGCGGCGAGCAATCAGTTGCGCGAATTGGGATCCGAAATCGAGCACGAGCACCCGTTCGCTGTGAAGGCTATCGGCTTGCGTGGCGGAGCCCTGTTCGTGGGACAAGATATTCATGGATTTCCGTAGTCTTACCAATGAAAAGTACGTCAGTATATCGCGTCGCCTCAATCCATCCAGTCTTGCGCTGAAACTCGAGGGAATCCCTGGTAAATGGTTGCTTTTGCAATCCACGCGGTTGTAAATTCGAGATTCCCGGTGTTTCGATATCTCTACGCCTCGAATCAACGGTTGCCGCAACCGTGAGCAACCCCCAACGGAAAGGGCGACAGACCATGAGCAGCGCAGAAATCTCAGAGCACGTGAGTGTTGACGACTATCTAGCCCGAGAAGAGCAATCGCACTTGAGGCATGAGTATATCGACGGATGGGTCCGCGGCATGTGCGGAGCAACGGTGCGTCATAATGTGGTCAAAGGAAATTGCTTAGCTCTTTTATGGGTTCGATTACGACACACCCGCTGTCGCCCGTTCGATGCCGATAGGAAAATCAAGATTCGGAACGAGAGTCTGTCTCGATTCTATTACCCCAATCTTCAAGTGGTCTGCGAGTCGAATGCACCCACCTCGGTATTTCAGGAGCGGCCGGTCTTGCTCATCGAAGTCTTATCTCCTTCGACGCGACGGAACGATTTGGAAGAGAAGATGGCGGCCTACGCGGCCATTCCATCGCTGCAATGCTACATCGCCTTAGAGCAACATCAGCCGATAGCGATTGTTTTGCGCCGAACCGATCAGGGGTTTGTTCAGGAGAAGATCGAAGGCATTCGGGGGACCATCGAATTGCCTTTTTTCGGATGCTCTCTGTCTATGGAGGAGATCTACGAAGAGGTCGAATTCACCCCCGAATGCATCCAAGAGCCCGAGCTCGAGTACAACGCACAGGACTCGAACTGAGTGGAGAGACCTTCGGAAATGATTGATTCGCCAACAAAGTAGAAGGCACATTCCATGTGCTGTCCGGATTGACTTGACGGCACACGGAGAAAGCCTGCTACCTTCGCTGGCGTGGCTGTTTATAGGACGAATTTCAGCATCACTCGTGATGTGGCAGAGTTAGTTTTCATACGTACCAGCCTAGACCCTGTAGGCCGCTCCAACGCAGCCTAACGTTCGATCGAGCCGACTCCCGAAGTGAAAGCATATCAGGCACTTGTGAACCGATCAATCATTTGATGGGGTGATTGGCTGGGTCGGCATCGTCTCTCTGTTCTCGCGATTCAAAGAATCACACCAGCAGTTCACCTTCGGCACTCCGAGAGTTCCATCGCAAAATTTCTCGATTAGGATAGCCTTCCACAAGGCGGTCGCTTCTAATTGAAAACGAATCGCGAAGCGATAAAGAACTCTCGACCGCTCCCCTTGAGGATTCTATGCACGAAACAACCGACACATCCACTGAGGCTGAAGAGGTTCAGTTGGCGTTATTGCGAGCCATGTCCGGACGCGATCGTGTTCGGCAGACATGTGTGCTTTCCAGCCATTTGCGACAAATGGCATTGAATGCGATTCGAAAGCGATTCCCAGAAATGGATGACAGCGAAAACAAACTTGCGTTCATCGAGCTGACTTTTGGAAAGTCGCTTTCCGATGCAATTCGCAGCCAAGTCACAGGAGCCTCACGTTGACGCAGCCAGACGACTTGATCGATGCACTCGAACCAGTCGTTCACGTCTTTCGCGATCTTGGTATCCAGCATTTCATTGGAGGTTCGATCGCAAGTTCCTTTCACGGCGCAACTCGCTCGACCATGGATGTCGATGTTGTTTGCGATTTAACGGAATCGCAGGTTGTCCCGTTTGTATCGCGATTCAACTCGGATTTTTACGTCAGCCAAATCGCGGTTGAGAACGCAGTTCGAAACAAGTCCTGTTTCAACCTCATCCATCTTCCTACCGCCTTCAAAGTGGATGTCTTCGTCAGTCGCGGTCGACCGTTCGATAAAGACTCGATGCGTAGGGCGACTCAGGAAAAAATTGGTACAACAAGAACCCTGGAAGTGCCGATCGCAACGGCAGAAGACTCAATCGTCAGTAAGCTAGAGTGGTATCGCCTCACCGAGGAAACATCCGAGCGCCAATGGGATGATGTCACGCGATTAGTACGTTTGCTGGGTGATCATCTAGACATCACCTATCTTCGCCAAGCAGCTGATACCGTCGGAGTCCGCGATTTACTCGATCGGCTCTTAAACCAAGACTAAACATCTGCTGGCTTCCGCCGAAGATCGAGCATCACGAAGGTCGTGGCGTTCGTAGCTGCCCGATATTCCCCGAGCTGCAGCCGATCCTCGGCGAAGTGCCTGCTACTTTCGCGCCAGCATCTCGAGCCTAGCCACGATTGCCGCATTTGATTGCCGTGTCGTCTGAGCCTTACAAGCTATCGAGCCACCGCAGGCCTTCGCATACTTCGGAGGCGTCGGAGTCGGTGGAGGTGTGGCCTAAGCTGATCCGCAGCGTGCCGCTGTAACGCTTGGTATCGATACCTTCGTGGATCGCGGCGGCGCAATGGAAACCCGATCGAGTTTCCCAGCCTCGTGCGCTGTCCATCAGCATCGCCAACTCGTGGCAGTCCATCGACTCGCTCACTAGGCTGAACACAGGGAGTCGATTACCGAGTTGCTTGGGGCCAATCAGTCGAATGCGCGAGCAGTGACGAAACGCATCGAGAATCGATGCTGTCCATTTTTCCCACGCAGGCACATGAGGATGACTCTGGAGCCAGCGGATTCCGGCGGCAACCGAAGCCAAAGCCGGCACATTCATGTTCCCAGACTCCACGGCATCTCGCCAAGGAAAATCATCATCAAGCGAATCACTGCTTCGTCCAGTCCCGCCGATCCAAGGAATCCGTAGCTTTTCACCGACGAGCGGATGCGCATACAGAAAACCTGTCCCCAGCATGCCGCATGCCCCTTTGTGCAATGGTGCGGCAAGCATATCAACGCCCAACGCCGTGACATCGATCGGAACGAATCCGAGGGTCTGTGCTGCGTCGACGAGTACCATTGCTCCATGCGACTTGGCCATCGAGACCGCATGGGTGAGATCCATAATGGATCCCGTTACGTTGGAAGCATGATTCAGTACGACCAAACGGGTATTGGGTCGCATGGCTAATTGAAGCCGGTGCATATTTACAAAGCCTTCGCGATCACACGGAACAATCGTGACGTTCAGACCACGTGTTTTGCGCAATTGTGTCAACGGCCGCAATACACTGTTATGTTCGATCGAGGTCGTCACCACATGAACCGTTTCGAGGATCGACTCATGCAATAAGCCAAGGATGGCGGCGTTGAGAGCCATCGTTCCATTGGAAGTCAGGGCTATCGAATCGCAATGCGGCGTGCCGATTAGTTGAGCGATCAAGCTTCGGAGATCAGAGACAATGCCGTCGGCGACTTGGCTGTTACGGTAGACGCTGCGGCCCGCTGCTACTCCGACGTTAGCTTGATATCCAACACAGGCTTCGAGCACCCCTGGCGGTTTAGGCCAAGATGTCGCAGCGTGGTCGAGGTAGATCCGTGGCTTGCCCGTAGGTTGTACCGGCGAAGGCTCTAGTGGCGGAATGGATGAAGCCATGAATGGCGGCTCGCCGTACGAGGTGTTGGCATCGGCATCGCGGTCGGAGGGGCGTAGAAAAAGGGTGATCCAGTCCCTGCATTAGCTGAAGGTGCCCCATAGCCAGGACCCGTCGGAGTCGTGCACACGCCACCCTCCATGCGACGATAAACGTCGGGAGATACCATCCACCTCGCATCGCGCGATTGGGGAGGAGGGCTGACGAATGGCAAACTGTTGACTGTCCCTCCAGAGCGTGAATAAGTCGGAGTCGGAGTCGCATAGGGGGCGGGATTGGATGCAGTTGGATAGCCGCCAGCAGGCGGATAGGTACCGGCAGGCTGATAGCTACCAGCAGGTGCATAGGTACCCGCAGGGCTAGGTACGATATAAGAAGGTGGAGCTGGGATCACGTTGCTCCCCGGAGCGCCAACGATTGGGACTCCAC
Source organism: Planctomycetota bacterium (assembly GCA_018970165.1). Lineage (GTDB taxonomy): Bacteria > Planctomycetota > Planctomycetia > Pirellulales > Pirellulaceae > JBKCUI01. Next base: position 17,379 of record JAGWWZ010000062.1, read on the forward strand.
CGGTCATTGCACCCAGTGAGCCGCCCGGAGGCGCAATCATCGCAGGCCCGCCGATCGGCGGTGCTGTTGTGGCGGGTGCGCCCGACATCGGAACTGCACTTGAGGGCCCCCCGAAGTAAGGTGGGTTCATCGGTGGATTGATCGAAGGCACGCCGACGGGTGGCAGGCCAGAACTCGGTGGCGCTGAGTAAGTTGGAATACTTCCCGAAGGAATCCCTAACGACGGAGGAATCATCGCCGCCGGATCACCGACTTGGTAATTCGAAGAAACAACGATGCCACCTGAGGAAACGCTACCGAGGGTTGTAGCGTTCAGCGGTCGAAAACCGTCATCCTGCCAAGCACTTGGCACAACCGCCCCAGCGTTGGTTACGATCTGAGGGGGTGGATACAAGCCGATCACAAAGCGCTCGCTTGGGGCGATGCTGGGTGGTTGGGCCTTCAGTCGTTGCTGGGCCTCAGCATTCAGGCTTGGTACGCGGCGCGCCTCATCGTCCACTTGCTCGTTGCGATCGGAATCGGACCTCTTCAACTTGGCTGGCTCTTTGGGCTTGACATAGTCTCCCAGCGGGTTGATTGGACCTCGACTATCCGAGAGAGCCTTGAGTCGTTCGCGGACCGCATCGGCATCGCGAGTGGCCATCGGATCGGTACGAGGACGGAAAAGCGGTGGCTCGATCGCAGCTTCGTTTTGCCCCAGCGCCGAGTTTGTGGCAGCCGAGTTTGTGGCAATCGACAGAAACGTAGCAAGCACAGCGACGGTGATCGGCAAGCGTCTCATCCCTATCCTTCCAGTTCTTATCATTGCGCAGGTTCGACAACTCTGATTCAACGAGCCTATTTTACCGGCGGATTCAATCGAACGCCAACCTTTTGCAAGCGGGCGATAACTGCTGCCTGCGACTCATTTTTGAGAACAGTATCGTCGAGATACAAACGGAGATAGGGCGCGAATCGACGTTCCCCTTGAGCATCCGCTTCACAAGCGTCGGCAAGGGCTGTTAGATCGAGATTCTCATTCGCGCTAGCGATCAAAAGGCGGAGTTCGCGCAGAGATCGAGTGAACTCCAACGACTTGATCCCGCAACCCTTGACGTTGACGGTTTGCAAGCCCTTGAGTTCTGCGATGGTTCCCGCATCTTCGATCAGGCTCCCTGATACATCGAGCGTCCACAGTTTTTTGAGAGGGAGAATCGGCTCGAGTTTCTTGAACTTGTTTCCGCCTGCGTAGAGCGATTGCATTTTGACCATGCCGCTCAAGAAAGCGAGGTCCTCGAGTCCGTTGTTGGCGATGTGCAGGTACTGAACTGCAGTCAGTCCCGACAGAGGTTCTAACGATTGGATCTTGTTCGAAGCCAAGTCGATCGACTGCAGCAGCTTCAACTCGCGCAATGGGGCCAGGTCGGTGATCTCATTGTTCTCGAGGTCAATCTTCATCAGGGACTTGCAGTTCTGAAGGCCCTCGAGGCTCTTGATTCCTTTCCCTTTTCCGACGACCTGGGAAATGTTCTTCACATCGTCCGCCGTGATCGGCTCGGCGTTGTAGCGCTTTTCGAAGACTTCTTTCCGAACGACCGCTTCCAACGCTTTGTCCGGAAATAGATCCTGTGCGACAGCGATGGGGCTCGAACCAGCAGCGATCAACCAAGCGACACCTGTCCAGGCAGCGGCAATCCAGTGAGACCTTGGGCCGATTGCCGAAGTAATTTTGCCGAGTTGAGTATTTGCCATGCGGTAAGATATCGATGAAACCATCCGGAAGTCCTGTAGGGCAAAAGGGGGGGAAGTGGGAGGATTTCTAATTTATCCCAACACATGGCTGATTTCTAGCGAGAAACGTCCTATCATAGCCATGTTGAGACGCATGTCTCGTGGGCGACATGGCTTTTGGCTGAGGAACAACCCTTGAAGATATTAGTGACCGCTTTCGAGCCCTACGACCAGTGGCGCTCGAATTCGAGTTGGGAGGCGCTCACCGAGTACCTCCGAGAGCATGGTTTGCCGCCAGGTGTCACCACACGCCGTTATCCCGTCGATTTCGACCAATTGAACGAGCGACTCAGCAAAGATCTCGAGCGAGGATTCGACTTCGTACTTCATTTAGGACAGTCCCCGGGTTCCTGTGCTATTCACTTGGAGTCGATCGCGATTAATGTCGCTGGCGTCACTTATGCCCCTGGTAATTTGTTTGGCCCGATCGTTCATGATGCCCCGGTTGCCTACCGCACTCGCTGCCCCCTGAACAAAATGTGCTCCGAGCTTCATGATGCTGCAATCCCTGCGAGCATCTCGTATCATGCCGGAACCTATCTGTGCAATGCAGCGATGTATCTGTCGCATCATTGGCATGCGGTACGAAATCTCGAATGTTGTGTTGGTTTCGCCCATCTGCCACTGACTCTCGAGCAGTCGATTGCCAGCGGCCGTGAAATGCCCGGTTTGCCCGTCAAGGATTTGTCGCGAGCGATCCACTGTATGCTAAATGTCCTCCGAGGAAGTGCGACCGAGAAGCCGCCGACGGTTCTAGCCTGACCCGCGATCGAAATAAGTCTAAGTTCTTCTCGGGTCTCTATAGCGCCAAAGATGTCGTCATCTCACTCGACGAATCCATTCGACTACAGGTACGATATTGTTAACGTTTGCAAGGTGATAATGATTGCAAAAGCAGAGATGAGTACGCGTCTATCCGAAAACCAGTAGCCGCCATGGCGTTAGCTGCGGTATTTTTGTTTTTGGATAGACTCCACTCACCCGATCTGTTCCCCAGAAATTAACAAATAGGTACACCGAAGTTGAGCGATGAATCGGATTCTCAGCGGCGAATGATCGAGTCGTTACTGGCTAGCTATCGCGATGGCGAATGGGATGCGATGGAACTGGGGCAGCGGATTCTGCACGCTGCAATCGCCAGCGATGGGAATGTCACGCCGGATACCGATCGGGCGAAGCGAACGGGGTTTCCCGAGGTTATCTATGGTTCGGGGAAAACCCCCGAGTCGATTCTGGCCGTGCTGGATTCGCTCTTGCAGAAGCATTCAGAGATCCTGATTACTCGTGTTTCTCCTGAGCAGGCTCGTGTTGTCTCGGACACCTACCCATTTACACGCTGGAATCACTTTGCACGCACGATTCGGGTCGGTAGAACAGAGATGCCTGCGATTCCCGATAAGGTCGTTAGCGATTCGGTGGTTGGGGTCGTCACTGCGGGTACAACGGATGAGGCAGTGGCGCTCGAGGCTCGTGAAACGCTTGCCTGGATGGGTTGCAGTACTCTCTTGATTCAAGATGTCGGAGTCGCGGGTCCGTATCGATTGCTTTCTCGCGTTCCCGACTTAAAGCGATGCATCGCGATCGTTTGCGTGGCGGGGATGGAAGCGACATTGCCAACAGCTTTGGGAGGGCACGTGGCATGCCCTGTCATTGCGGTCCCGACCAGTGTCGGGTACGGTGCGAGCATGGGAGGGATCGCTGCACTCTTGAGTATGCTCAATAGTTGTGCGGCAAACGTTACAGTCGTCAATATCGATGCAGGGTTTAAGGCTGGCTATATCGCTGGCCTGATCGCGAAAACGGCCATGCGCGAAAAGACGTAGTCACGTGAAATCACGTGCAGGTTGCCCGCAACCTCTGCGAGTCAATTCTGATGCGCTTCCCACCATGCATCGTGGGGTGCGCCGTCGAAGGGCTGAGTCAGTTCCTCGATCTCGGTCCACAGCTTCAATTCGGCTGATTCGGAACCCTCTGCAAGAGTCTGCGCGACGTCGGAGATGTCATCATCGAACCACATGCCTGCTTCGATGGGTTCTTCTACGATGCGAGGCCGTTTGGCAGGTTGTCTGCGAGGCTTGATCGGAACGATTGGCGGCGGATCGGCAGGTAGATCGACGAGTACCACCGGGTGAACGCTTACGACCTGCGGCGCGGGTTCGAGAACAGGAGTTTCTGCAACAGGTACAGGTTGCATCGGTTTGGTTGCCGGGACAACTGGAACGTATCCTGGGTTGTAAACGCGGGCTTCGCCGGGTACTCCTTGGTCGGGCAGCACGCGGACCTGGACGTCGATACTGTGGAACATCCTCATGATGTGTTCATGGCACGTGAACATGATGACTTGATGGCCGAGGGCTGCGAAGTCGCGGAGGACCTTCGCAGCATGGGTTGCTCGCGCGCTGTCGAAGTTGACCAATACATCGTCTAGGACGAGTGGCAAGGTAACGCCGCGTCGCGAGTAAGCGGCAGCCAAGCTGAGGCGAAGAGCGATAAAGACTGCTTCGCGTGTGCCGCGACTGAGTACTTCGAGCGGTAAACTCTGCCCTCGTTCGTTGTCGATGCGCAGTGCATTCTTACCTAGTGGCGTCCAGACGCGCACGTATTTGCCATCGGTAAGTTGTTTGAGGAACGTTGAGGCCTCTCGCAGTGTTTCAGGTTGACGCTCGGTTTCGTAGACTTCGCAAACCTTTTCTAACATGCAAGTCGTGACGCCGAGCGTTCGCCAATGTGCAGCGCACAGATCGATTTGACGTTCCAGGCATGAGAGTTCGAGCTTTGCTTCCGCGAGGCGCCGATCTGCCGCCAATGTCTTCATCTCCTGCGAGATCTCTCCCTGTCTTTGGAGCAGTTGTCCGATTCGCTCTTCGGCGCCGCTGATACGACTGCCCAGTGTTTCCCATCGCTTTTCCAGTTCCGAGGCGCTGGAGTTTCCGAGCATGCGAGCAACGGCATCGTAGGCAACATGCAGTCCGATCAAGCCCTTGATTCGATCATCGAGGTTGCTGATCTCCGTCTCGAGTCGGAGGTGATCGTTCTTCTTAGCTAGATGTTCTTCGAGTTGCTGAGGGGTCTCGACAGCGAGATCCGCGAGCATCGACTGGCGGGCACGTATATTGCGTTCCATTAATCGCCGCAGGAGTTTCTGCTTCTTGCCGAGCTCCTCGTCTTCGTTTTTGAGTTCCCGCCTCTGGGCGAGAAACTGTTGATGTTGAGCGAGTGTGTTGACGAGTTCCTGCAAGCGTTGCTGTGGTGCTTCGATGGTATGGGTGGCCACTGGTGATGAGAGTGCAGCAACCTTGATCGAGGGGATGGTTTCCTTGCCCTTGTTGGATTCCGTCAAGGCGACATGAACCTGAGTCGAAAGGGCGTCCAGTTTTTGGACAGCGGAATTGAGTTCGATCTTGCGTTGGCTGAGTTCATCGTTTTGCGCCTTGAATCGCTTGCGAGTTTGCGACAGAGACTCGTATCCCTCGGCCAAGATACGAATGCTCTTGGGGGAGAGAGAGTCAGCCAAACCGATTTGCTGAAGTGTCTTCTGCCATTGCGAGCGAGCCGACTTCAGGCCGGATAATGCGTGAGCACCTTGGCGTTTCGCGGACTGCATGCGTTGTCGCGCAGCTTGTTCGTTGTGATACACCGGGAGAAGTGCTTCACAGGATCCGAGGTCGTGTTCGGCTTCGCGAAGCAATTGTTCCATCGAGCCGCCGTGGTCAGGAAGGGCTTGCGACAGATCCTTCTTTTCTTGTTCGGTCTTGCGAACCTGGGACATGAGGGCTTCCAATTGCGATTCGCACTCGGTGATGTCCCCTGCGATACCCCGTTCCATCGATTTCCACCACAGGTAGGTTGCCACCAGGACAATCAACCCGAGAACGGTCATCAAGACGCCGGTGTTTTGCGGATCGTTGTTGGGTGCCTGCAACATTCGGGTGGCTGCGGGCATCGAATTGCCGTTGTACCAGCCGAAGAAATTGTTGAGCCCCGACAGGAAGAGGAATGCTCCGATGAAAAATGGGATCGCCAGCATCAACACGCGTTCCCACGAGAATCCATCGTCGCTTTCGAGGTCGACCGAATCCCCTTCGAGTTCTTCGCGATGCTTGACCAGTTTGTCGAGTCGTTCCTCGACCTGTTGGTATTTACGAATCGCTTGGATCCGTTCACTCGCATTGCGGATCGCTTCTTGCAGGTCGTCTGCATTGCGAACTGCGAGGAATTCACCGATCTCTGCGTGCAGACGTTCGGCTTCTTTGCGGTCGTTTTCGATTTGCTGCCGCGCTTGCTTCAATTGCATTTGATGCATGCGCACATCGCGAGCGGGACCGGCCAGTTGCGTAATGGCTCCCCGAGACAACTCGGGTAAATTCGTGACGCGTTTATCGCTGAGCAGGGCTTGTAGGTCGGGTTCGCTCAATCCAAGACGCTTGGCGTCCTCAATCAGTTGGTCTTGGGTTTGTCGAAGCTCGGATTCGAGTCGCTGGATTTGTTTTTGAAGTTGCGAGATCCACGGTCCTTGCTCGGCGGCTGCGTCGATTTTGCTCGAAAGAGCGAGGATGTTCTTGTTGACCGGCAGATCGTCCGCTCGTTTGCGAACGGCGCGTCGTTGGTCCACGAGGCTTTGGATTTGCCGTTTCTTGTCATCGATTTGAACCTGGATGTCACCGAGATTCTTCATCGCATCGTCCGGCAGATCAACGCGAGCATGCAATTGGGTCAGTTGGTTGCGAAGCTGCTCGCGATGGAACCAAGGCTCGCGAACTTGGAGGGAAACCTCGATCGATTTGGCTTCGACTTCCCATTGGGCAATGCGTTGTTTCAGTTCGTCGATTTCATTTTGCTGATTGCGGCGATGGGCAGCGAGTTCACCCCAACGTCGACCACGAAGCGTATGTTGCTCGATCTCATCCCGCAGCTTTTCTCGACGCATGAGCAGATTAGGCATTTGGGCGTGATCGTCGTTGGCTGCTGCCAATTGGGCACGCGATGCTCGCAGCTGGCGAATTACATCCACTAAAGAGACACGATCGAGACCGCTGGATAACTTGTACAATTCATCTGCTGCGGCTGTATCATCGAGTGTGCTCAGTTCCTGGAGTTCACGAAGGCCGATGGCAAATACGTTCGTGAAGATCGATTCATCCACGTTGCCCAGCAAGGATGTCAAACGATGTTGACCTTGGGTGATACCATCGCTGCTGGTGACGGTCAGTTGGCCCGCGACCGTCGGGTCATTGAGCGTTGCTCGGCGAGCAATCTCGTAACCGCCGCCGGGGCCGGTAACGCGAATGGCTCCACCCGGCTTGCCGCCATGGACAGGTGGCAAGTACCGCTGACGACGTTCGGACGTAAAACCGTAGAACATCGTCCGCAGGAAGTTCATCAGGGTGGTTTTGCCCGCTTCGTTAGGACCGTAAAAGACGGTCATGCCATCGGGCATCGAGTCGACAGCCAGCCCCGACCAAACGCCAAAGCCATCGATTTGAATATCGCGAATCCTCATCCTCGAGTCCCTCCGAAGCGACGCACAGGCGCCAATAAATCCAATTTGTGTCCTCGCAACATGTCCACCCCAAGCAATGTAGCTCGATCCAATGCAGTCGTGGTTGATACAGGATCTTCGTTTACCAACATCGCATGCCACGCCGGAGTACCCGGTGTTTCGGATTCCACGATCGGTTTCAAGTTCAGGTTGCGGCTTGCAGCCTTGCGTGTTTCCTCTGCGGTGCGGAGGAAGTCGCCGAGAATCGTGTCTTCTTCTTGCCATTTCTGGGGATAGGCCTTCGGAGAGAGCAGTTCGATCTCCGTAGACCAAACGCTGCATGCACCGTGACCGTACTCTCGACGCAGCCAGACCAGAGTCTCGTCGATGGCTGCTGGTGATACCATGTTCATATGTTCGAGGTTGAGTTCGACACGCCATCGAACGATCAAATGATGCGTGCCATGTTCTGTTTGCAGGCGCGCGATACGTTTGCTCATCAGTTCCCGCATGTCGCGTCCCAAGGCAAGGTCTTCGACATCAAGAGTCTGAGTGATGTAGCGGAAGGGATCGCAATCTCCGGTCGTGATTTGAGCGTCATGATTGCCATCGACTTCGATCATCCAATAACCGTGTTCACCTTCTTCGGCGAATCCGCGTCCCTGGGTCGTGCCGGAAACTCGCATGTGAGGGGCCTCGCCATGGAGTACTTGGCGAGCATGGGGGCCTCCCAAAGCCCAATAGTCGATCCGCTCCGCCATCAGAGCATCGCGGTCTGCTTGTCCGTGCGCCATCGCAATCACATAGGTATCGTCGGTATCGACTTGGAATTCGGCGGCTCGAATCGATTCGCGACCATCGCTTGAGCGGCCCAGGATCGTGGCGAGTGGGAAGCCGTTCCGACGGAATACGAATGCTTCCACTTGTTTCTTGGAAAAGAGATGGACGTTGTCGGGTAGCAGCACGGCATCAGGCCATCGGTCGGGATCATCCACCGTTCCGCCAGCCCAGTAGACATCGATCTTGCGTTGTGCAAGTCGCTCAAATTGCTCCATCAGGAACGCGGGGCCGGCGGCACCACAGGAGATTGGGTTGAGCAAATCACCAGTCAGAAGTATGAAGTCAACGTTTTCGACAATCGCCGCTTCAAAGACCGATTCGGCGGCCTTCCAGGGCGCGTCGGCGAGGGATGCTTTCAAATGTTCTGGGAGATCGGTCAGGTCCTGCATGGCCCTTTCCAGATGAAAATCCCCAGCGTGCAAAAAGCGAATCGATTCTTTGGCCATGAACCACCTTCCCTGGGGAACTACGTAAGAGATGCCTGCGGCGGCAGTTTAGTAGAATTGGACAGGGTGTGCCAATGGCGATTTCTAGTGTCGGGCTCGTCGAAGGGGGGAATTCCCGAATCAAAAAGTTCCAGGCACTGCGCGAGGTAGCAGACACACGAAACCGCTATTGCACCCAGATGTAACGCTTCCGAATGTGGAACTCGAACCGCTTGTAAATCCTCCCGACACGCCACCCGAGCTACCGGAAGCGTTCCGTTACCGCCGAAAAACTGCTCGCTCCTCTGAAAGTTGTTCGACGAATTTTGGTTTGAACCATTCTAAAGTTGCTCCAGCAGAAAGTTGGCTGCACGATTCGATGATGATGGTTTTCGCGTCACCTGAATACACACATCATGTCAGCAATTCCTTTCAGGAAAAATTGACAAATTGCAATTTCACGCATTTCGTCGGTAGAAATTCTCATCGCGGTTCCGTCGCCAAGACCTCAACGATGTTCACCTCGGACCCATCTACTTTCTCTTTGCCGACAGGCCCCAGCCCAAGCGGCAAAGCGGCAGGAACCGAAGCTTTTGGGTGTTTCCCCAATGTTTTTGAGGAGTTCGAATGGCAGTTGCCGTGAAATCGAAGAGAGCAGGGCGGATCGTCGCCACTCCGCCTTCGTGATTCTCTCCGCGTCGCAGATCCGCCGCTGCGGGCTCTCTGCCAGACGAGGCCTGACCTGTTTGATTTCTTCAAAGGGTCTTACGAGAGTCGGTGCCCAACGTTCGAAGCCGCTTACGCCTTCGGTTCTGAATCAAAGGTAAGGCCTGGACTTTCGCCTCTCTGTCCACCCATCACGAGAGCATCAATACCTGCTTCCTTGATTTCGCGAATAATGCTGGCAAGCCACTGATCAGGGCTTATCCACGTGAATCCTCTTTGATTCTCATGCATGAATGCCACCCCTAACTGATCTCAGATCCTCCTCATTTTCGAATATTGGGAACGAGGCGGTGAATGGATCGAGTACACGCCGCGACCCTAACTATACAACCCGTATCCTTTTTGTTGGGCCACCTGATTCTGGAACGTCATTTGTCCGCTCGTTTGGATCGACGATAGGCATCCACCGCGTTTCCCGTTCGTAGTACCGGCCTCGGCCGGCGGATGTTTGACTCTCCCCTCCAATCCCTAAACCACGCATGAACGCTGATACACACTGATGTAACAGGTCTGGGTGACACGTCCCCTGAGTCTTCGAAGGGCGTGGCTCACGGTGGCGTCAATCAGTGAGCACCAGGGTCAGGCTTCAGGTATCAGTCGTCAGTCTTCAGGCCGGAACCCTCATCTGTCACCTGTCATCTGTCACCCGTCCGTCATATCTTTCTGCCCATTCATCTTTTTGCCGATTCGCATCTCTCTGCGTCACCACGTCTCCGCGAGAGATTCTCGTTACCGAGTTCTTCTGCGTGGTCGTGGCTTTGCAATGGGCGTGGGATGATTATGAAGAAGAAGTTCGTCTCAGAAACAGCCGCCACCTGCTGGCGACGGTAGCTAAGGTGGGGTTGGCAGAAGTGGCACGACGCTTCGACGTCGTCACTGGTTTCATCGTAGTACAATCGCTAGCAAGCAAGCGACGGGAAGCAATGCCTGACCACTCAGGCTCTCTTAGCGTTCTCAAGCTAAGAGTGATTGCAATCCGATTAGGGCAGAAAGATGGTTGGGCAGAAAGATAACGAAAGAAGAGCGTGCTGCGCGACCTAGCGGATATTCTCGTACAACGGACTTCCCGTCCGTTGACTGTCACGACGACCGACTAGGAAGTCCGTCGTACAGGTAATCCAGTCTGGCAAAAGATGGAGGGCAAAAAATGGA
>JAGWWZ010000247.1 GCA_018970165.1 Planctomycetota bacterium
ATGGTCCTTTGGGTTTGGGATCGGAAAATTGTGACTGTGGTTGCAGCGAGCTACCACAAGATCACGGGTGAGAGTCGCCAGATTCTATTCGAAGCGCTCCCGTCCCAAACCCAGGACTTACATGGATTCTCTCTACTATGAAGTCGAGTTCGCACCATAACCGCCACCGCCCGGGGTCTCGATGCGAATCGAATCGCCTTCTTCGATTCGAATTTGACACGATGCGGGGAGCTGTTGCTGCTGGCCATTGGCATGTAGCCACAAGTTGCTTCCAAGTTGCCCCGATTCTCCCCCCGCGAGTCCGAACGGTGCATACGGCCCGCGACGACTGGTAACCAACGACACCTCGAGCGGCTCGAGCGCTTGCATCTGTCGCACCATCCCATCGCCACCACGATTAAGCCCGCGACCTCCACTGCCACGCCGTATGCCGAACTCCACCAATCGCACCGGATAACGACTTTCCAATATCTCGACATCGGTCAGTCGCGTATTGGTCATGTGTGTGTGCACCGCGTCCGCCCCGGAACCGTTCGCAGTAGCGCCGCTTCCTCCACCAATCGTCTCGTAATAGCCAAACGAACGATTCCCAAACAAGAAATTATTCATCGTCCCTTGGCTAGCCGCAGCCAATCCGAGCGCGCCCAAGATACAGTCGACCACCCGTTGGCTCGTTTCCACGTTCCCCCCCGCAACAGCTGGCCAATCCTCTTTGGAACCAGTTCCATGCGGATTGAGTATCCCCTCGGGGATAATGATCTCAACAGCTCGAAGAACTCCAGAGTTTAACGGCATGGTATCGGCGATCGCGCAGCGAATACAGTACAACACGGCCGCAGTTACGATACCGCGATTCGCATTGAGGTTGCCAGCGCTAGCAGGTCCAGTCCCCGTGAAATCCAATCGCAAATGGGGTTTGCCGTCTCGCATCGTTCGCTGAATCAAAACCTCGATACGACTGCCGTCATCCATGCAGTCCGACCATTGCCAATCCCGATCCTCAAGCGTTGCAATCCACAGCCGCGTCTTCTCCTCAGCCGCCTCTAGGACCGATGCTAGATACGTTAACAACCGCTCTGCCCCGAAACTCGTGGCCAATTCACGCATCGCTACGGCGCCGCGAGAATTCGCAGCCTGCTGGGCAGCCAAGTCTGCCATATTCTCGGAAACCGATCGGGATGGATAAATCGCAGTTCGCAGCAAGTGCTCCACATGTGTAGAACAATCCTCAACAGAGAAATCATTTCCTCCCCGCGCTAAATACATTGGCGGAATCAATACTCCCTCTTCGCCGAGCCGTTTGGAATGCGGTGACATCGAACCGGGAGCGATCCCGCCTACCTCGGCATGGTGCGCTCGCGATGCCACGAAGAAATGAGGTCGCAAATCCTCATTCACTTTTGAACCATCGAGAAACACTGGTGTCACCACCGTAATGTCTGGCAGATGAGATCCTCCGCAATAGGGATCATTGGTCACGAAACAATCCCCCGGTCTCATGCAAGGGAACCGCTCAATCATCCCCTTGACCGTTTCGCTCATCGCTCCAAGATGCACTGGAACATGAGGAGCGTTGGCAATCAACTCACCCCGAGCATCAAACACCGCGCAACTAAAATCCCGCCTCTGCTTGACGTTGACACTGATCGCCGTATGCTCCAGCACGATCCCCATCTGATCGGCGATCGCTGCAATTCTCTGAGCCAAAACCTCCCGCAACACCGGATCTATCTGACCTGTCTCCTCCCGCATCTCCGGTGCATCGATTTGTTCAGAAGGAGTAATCGATAATGAGGCATCCGACAGAACGACCCCCTCCCATCCCTTGTCGATATAGATCGTACTGCCGCATCGCTGAATCAATTTTGGGCCAACGAGTCGGTCCCCAATAGCGAAATCGGAAACGTTGGAGGAATCCCTCGATGGAGGCGACGCCCATTCCGGTCTTGTGTTGGAGGCCTGTCCCCACAACTCCAAGATCTCCAGCGGTCGATCGGGGCGAGTGGAACCGAACCGGCGATAGTGCTCCCGATCAAAGCCGCTTCGGAGTTCCGACATTTCCTGCTGATCCCAACGCAACCTGAGAATTCCCTCGGTCCCTTGATAGCGGAGTGCCACTTCGAACACGAAGTCTATCTCCTGTTCGTCAATACCTTCAACGTGCATTTGCTCCGCAAGTTCGATTCGCAGGCTATCTCGAAGGCCCGACATATGATCGGCTGTCATCTCGCTGAGTGGGCGATACAGAGGAATCGCTTTGGCGCGTTTTATCTGCGCCAACCCCATCCCGAGGGCACTGAGTAATCCCGCATCGGGATGGTCGAGTATGCGCGTCATTCCAAGAAGTTCGGCTACTTCGCAAATGTGCTGGCCCGCCGCCCCTCCGAATCCGACCAACACATGCTCGCGCGGGTCGGCCCCTTGCTGAATCGAGATGGCTCGCACTGCCGCAGCCATCTGCTCGTTCGCGATTCGGCGCAACCCTCGGACGAGCGAGTGACTATCTAATTTCTGAAACCACGACTGGCGTTGCACATGTTGCAACAATTCCCGGACGCGGGTTTGCGATGCCTGGCTATCGAGAGGTATCGGGAACTTCTCCGGATCGATGCGACCGGCTAAGAGATTCAGGTCGGTCACTGTCAGCGGCCCACCACGACCGTAGCATGCAGGCCCTGGTTCCGAGCCCGCGCTTTGAGGCCCCACTCTCAACTGCACGCCATCAAACCAGCATACACTTCCACCTCCCGCTGCGACGGTATGAATTGCAAGAGTGGGAACAACCATTCGTACTCCTGCCTTGATGGTTTCATGATCCAATTGCATGCGACCATCAATTCGGCAAACATCGGTACTGGTTCCACCCATATCCAGACCGATCAGCTTGGATTCCTTATGAGCATCGGCCAAAGCTTCCAGCGCCACTGCTCCTCCAGCTGGTCCGGACAAAATCATCTCGCGTCCACATGCTAGCGAAGCGTCGACCAATCCACCGGAACTCGTCATCACACGCATCGAACGTCCCTGTTCCGTCCCGATGTGGAATTGCGATTTGATGCGAGTTAAATAGGATCGCACCACGGGGGTCAAGTATGCATCGACAACGGTTGTCTCTCCGCGCGAGACCGCCCGGATGACCGGCGCAATTTCGCTGCTGCAACATATTGTTTCGAACCCAATGCGGCGCGCGATTTCCGCAACAGCCCTCTCATGGTTCGGGTTGCGATAAGAATGGATCAAACAAATCGCGAGCGAGCGAAAGCCATCACGATAGGAACGCAATAGTTCCCTCTCAACCGAATCGATATCCAGTGGACTCAGAACCTCGCCATGAGCATCGAGACGCTCATCTACTTCGATTACCTGTTCATAAAGGGGCGCACGCTTGCGAACGGTCAATGCAAAAAGCTCGGGGCGTTCCTGATAAGCGATTTCCAGCAGATCGCGAAAACCACGTGTGGTCGCAAAGACCGTGGGAGCCCCCGATCGAGTCAGTAAGGCATTGGTCCCGCGTGTGGTCCCCAACCGAACCGCAAGGGGAGGTAGAGCCTCCGTTAACGGGACGCGAAGCAACCAATGAGCGGCCAGCACGGGCGCTTCGACACCAGGATCGATCTCGTAGGACACAACGTCAGCCATATCCTGCGGACTCAGCGACGGCTCATCGTTCTGCAACAACTCATCGTTTAGCAGCACGGATCCGCGTTGTGCATCGAAGCCTTGACACAGAGCGGTCCCTAATCGGCGGCCGCTTCGGTCCAACAGATGGACCCTAGCACCGATCCAAAAAGCCTCAGGATCTCTGGTGCGCAAAGGATCGTTGAAAATACGATCGCTTTCCCACGCATGAATGCGGCCTGGAACTCGACCGTGACTGAGGAATTTCTTTCGCAGAAGAGCACCCCGCGCAGATCGCACAAAACAATCGGTGAAGGTCCCGCCAACATCGCACCAGACGTGTGCCAAGCATTCTCCGCTATTCCTGTCAGACTCCATCGTTCCGTATTCGATCGTTCCGTATTCGGGTTTGTCTTAAAGATAGTGGGACCATAATCCATCGCTGACAAACAGTCCGCGACGCGTCAATCGTACTCGATCTCCCTCCCGTTGCATCCAACCGGCTTCAACATGTTCCGCTATTTTCAAAGCGATCGCCTCGCGAGTTGATGCATCCGCCTCGATCGCCAACTCATGCCAGTTCACTCCGGCCAATTGCCTCATTCCGAAAACGAAGCGTTCTCTTATCTTCTGCGATGGGATTAACATATCCCGCTCCTCGACTGGAGACTCGCCCGCCTCGATCCTTCGCAGGTAAGTCAAGGTACTGCGATGATTGACGCTGCGGACATCCCCTAAAAACCTGGCCGCACTCGGACCAAAGGCCCACCAGGGAGAACCTTTCCAATAAGTCTGATTGTGTTGGCACGCGTGACCGGGCCTCGCGAAGTTCGAGATCTCATAATGCTCGAAACCGGCATCCGTCAAAACATCGATTCCTTGAGCATACATGTCTAGCTCCTCGTCCTCCGAAACCGCGACCAATTCGTTGCGAGCTCGCAGTCCCCAGAATCGGGCCCCTTTCTCGTAGGTCAATCCATAGGTCGAGAGATGATCCACTTCACAGGTGATTGCTGTAGCAAGATCTCGACGCCAGACATCGAGCGATTCCCCCGGGGCTGCGAAGATCAAGTCCAACGAAACCGATCCCATGAACTGCTTAGCCAACTCGATCGCGCGCATCAATTGATCGGAAGAATGGTCCCGCTCAAGCGTCGCAAGCTTGCGTGGATCAAACGACTGGCCACCCAAACTGATCCGATTGACACCGAACGATTTCCACAATGCAAG
>JAGWWZ010000248.1 GCA_018970165.1 Planctomycetota bacterium
GAAGATAAAACCAAAAAATTGGTCGTGATGATTGTTCCCTGGCACAAACCACACAAGAGTCCACGTACGACGGACTTCCCAGTCCGTCGAACAGCCTTGATCGACCGGCTGGAAGTCCGTCGTACCGGTATGGACGAGCCACCCAGATCGATCGGATGATCGCCTTACGCAGATACATGCAAACAAACCGGTTGGCCGCCCTAGAAAAAAGTCAATCGCCTCAGTGCCACATCGAAGACGAGCATGGCACAGGCCAGTGCTAGCAGCCAGGGCCACAGGGGTTGAGGACGCTGGGCGGTTCGGCCATCGCCTCGTAGTAATTCTTTCGCATCGGCCTTAAATCGACCACCCGAAACCTTAGCAAGCTCGCTCAACCAGTCTTCGTTGGTCGGACGAATTCGCAGCTCATCGCTGTAACCTCGGATGATGCCTCGAGATTGCCGATACTTCACTTGCCCATCTTGCTTGATCGCGATGTCGACGTGATAGGCGCCGGGTTCTTCCACTCTCAAATCGCTGACGTATCGGCCAGGTGCCGCCTGCGAGATCTTCTTGGTCTCGCGCTTCATCAGCGGTCCGATCACGCTCAGTTCAACGTCCGCTTGATTGAGGAAACTCCCCAGCTCATTCGCAGCATCGATCGACCAATAGGAATCGTTGCCGAATCGATCGACGGCGATCGAAATGCCTCGTCCATCGCTCTTGCGCATCGTCTGGCGTACGACTTGGGTCCAAAACTTTCCGTAGCCAGGCCAAGTCATCCACTCCGCGGCCCACCGCGATTTGGCATCCGACGTAAAGGCAACCGACATCCCCAATCCATATCGCCACCATGCCAACAGCGGGTCTCCCTTTTCCGTTGCGAGAATCACTTCACAAGTCGGTTTCGGACGGGTCATGACATAACCCAGCAGAAACGGTGCGGTCTCCATGTCGATATCGGAGAGTGCATACGTGGTCCGAATCACTTGGGGAATAAACGGTTGTTCGTCGATGGCCGACTTGCTGGCCGTTACAGTCTCTTTGGCGAAGATCTGTGGCACTTGGCTTGGGTCGGAAGTGAAGTAGTATCGCCCTTTCCCGATCTTGGCGATTTGCTCGAGCATATTCGTATCGGAACCGTCCCCACGGCGACGGTCGAGACAGTCATCTTCGCGGACGCCATCTGCTGCGCGATTCCCTCGAAGTCACCTGGGTTGGAGATGCCATCGGTCAGAAAGATCGCATGCTTGAGCCGCGTCTGTGTCCGCTGCAGGATCTCAAATGCCTGCTCCATCGCGGGGTACATATCGGTCCCTCCCGCCGATTCCACTCGTGAGATGTCGTCGCTGATCTTGGCTTTGTTATTCGCGCTCTGCATGTCGCTGACGACATAGGTTTCGTGATCGAAGGCCAAAACTCCTACCTGATCGTTCTTGCCAAGCAACTCCACTGCAGCGCGTGCCGCCGACTTGGCCATCTCGATGCGATCCCCGGACATCGAACCGGATCGGTCGATGACCAGTACCATTCCGAGCGATGGTTTCTCTTTCTCTTTTTCAAAGTCGCTTCGAACCGGCAGAATCTCTTCGAGGGTGGATTTGTAGTAGCCCCCTAAACCAAACGATTGCTCTCCTCCGAGCATGATGAAGCCGCCGCTGAGTTCCTGCACCCAAGTGCGAGCCAACTGCATTTGCTGCTGCGTGAGCGCCGTTGCAGGTACGTTGGACAAGATCAACGTTTCATAGTTCTGCAGATCCGCGAGCGTATCGGGCATCCCTTGCGGAGGTCGCACATCGACTTGGATCCCTTCGTCTTCGAGCGCATACGCAAACTCGCGAATCAGACTCGGATCGCTTTCAATGACGAGAACGCGCGGTTTGCCCGATGCGTAGACCAGTCCAGCCGTCGTGTTGTTGTCGAGAAGCGTATCGTTGGCCAGTTCCGAGATGCGAGCCTGGAACACCGCCAATCGCTCGCGATCCACCGACTGCTGAAAACGGAATCGATTTTCCCCCTTTTGGATCTTCTTCCGCTCGCTGAGTACCTTGTGGTCCCCTCGGTAGACTTCGACCAACCCTTCGTCGTCGTGGTTCGATTGGATCACGACCTCGACCATGAAGGGCTCTCCCTCGCGCACTTCGGCAGGCACGTTCACCTCAGCGACTTGAACTTCGGGTGCGGTCGGCGTTGGGAGAGGAACCGTCGAGATCGGAATGCGGCTTTGGCCCGCTACCGACAACGCGTCACCGATGGTCTCGTTCCCATCGGACAGCATGACGATATGCGGAACGTAACCGGGAGGCATATACCCCGATGCCGCCTGCAATGCCGCAGCAATGTCGGTGTCTCGTCGGTAGTTCGATTGAGTTGGGTCGGAAGATGGCGGTGAAGTGGTTCCGTTCGCATCCGGAACTTTCTCAGTTTTCGGAGCCAGCCATGTTTTTGCGTCGACGACTGGGCCAGGCTTCGATGCAAACGGTAAAACCGCGATACGATGGGATCCGGGTTGGTTGCGAAGCGATTCGACAAAGGACTTGGCAGTTGCCGAACCTTCGTCGCTGATACTTTGGCTCTCGTCACTGATGACTACGAAGAATGGCTCTTGGGTTGTTCTCAGCCAATGAAGGCCCGCAATCGAGAGAACAACCGACGCGATCATGATCGATCGCGCCAGCAACGACAAACGGCGCTGGGCCTTCGAGAAGTCGGTCAAGCTGACACGGAAATAATAGACCAAGAGCAATATCGCTGGGATGAATAGCAACAACAGCCATGGTCGCGTGAACTCCAGTGGAAGAAGGGAGGACATTATCGCCCGCAGTCTGCCATGCTTGCGCGATGCAAATCGTCGCTCCGCGCCGACTCTCTTCCTCTTGTCGTTCCCGTTCGAGCCGCTCGATGAGTTTGTCGAGTTGATTGGTTTGTGAGTAGAGAGGGACCAGCTTGGTCACCATGCTAGTTTTGTCGGTAATATCCTCCGATGTGTCATAGGCTCGCCAGTACAACTCGATCGCCTCGTCGGTCCGCATCTGATCCGCGAGCGCCGTCCCGAGGGTCATCATCAGGCCCGGTTCGTTCGGATTGATACGGATCGCTTTCCGCAATGCCTGCATCCCTTCCTCGGTTTCGCCGAGCCGGAAGCAGGTCTGTGCGTAGAATTCGTAATTCTCGGTTTTCGATGGAGCCGCGACGATCAATTGCTTGGCCGCTTCGAGGGCTTGGTCCTTGCGTCCCAGTTGGGTTTCCAGTCGCGTGACACTCGTCCAGTGATCGCTGATCGAACGGCGATCGACTTGGGTCAGTTTTCGAAACAGATCGGCGGCTCGACCAAAGTCCCCGGCGCTCTCCGCGATACGGGCTGCTGCCGTGAGAGCAACGATCGATTGCGGATCTTTCTCGATCGCTTTGTTGATCGTTGCGGTCGCTTCATCCCATTGACGCAAGGCTTCTTGATAGCGAGCCAATCGGTACCAGTCATTCGCTTTCGATGCTGGGTCGGCATCCAATTGCTTCTCCATGGCTTCGACGATCGGTTCGAGTCGCTGGCCGGTTTGCAAGACATCGATCCGCGTGTTGAGGACCGATTCTAGTTCCTCATCGTTTGCCGATAGTTTCTCTGCTTGATCGACCAGCTTGATCGCTTCGTCGAAACGGGCTGATTTGTTGTGATATTCGGCACCCTTGAGGACCAGCACAAAGTCTTTTGGAGCAAGTTCGATCGCATGCGCGATGTTCAGGCACGCGTCCTCGCCGTATCCGAAGCTGTTGTAGATCTCAGCGAGCCGCGCCAAATTCTCGGCACTGCGTCGATCCCCTTGCGCGATCGCTTGCCAGACTACCTTGGCTTCGTCGGGCCGTTTTTGGATCGATAGGAACTCGCCCAGGTACTCTCGGTACTGCGGTTCGCTCGGTGCGAGATCAACCGCTTTGCGATAAAGCGATTCGGCTTCTTCGAGCATTTGGTTCTGGCGGCAGAAATCCGCAACTTGTGCGACCATCACGGCATCGTTGGGATTGGGGTCCAGCATCCGGTTCCAGATCGAGAACGCCTGCTTGCGACGGTCCGCTTCGGGTTTCTCCTTGTTGCGGAGCACCATCTTGCCCCAATCGCGCAGGTAGTCGGCGTTGTTGGGAGATGTTTTGAGCAGTTGCTCGTACTGTGCAGCGGCGTCTTCGAATCGTTTGTCCTCAGCCAACAGGTCGATGTAGGTCTTGCGTATATCTGCTCGATTGGGGGCCAGGGTCAATGCCTTGTTCAGCCATGTCGCCGCCTCGGGATTGCGAGCCGATTGCTTGAGGAACCTCGCCACGCGATTCATGGCTTCGATATCCTGCGGATGACTCTCGAGCCAACTCAGGTAGTAGCTGACCAATCCATCTTGGTCCCCGGTGCGGAGGAAGCAGTCGTCGATGCGGCGCCGTACATCGCGATAGAGCCAACCGTCCGGGTTGAGATCCGCGAGAAGGTTCTCCATACGCTGGA
The DNA here is from genome assembly GCA_018970165.1 of Planctomycetota bacterium. Classification (GTDB taxonomy): domain Bacteria; phylum Planctomycetota; class Planctomycetia; order Pirellulales; family Pirellulaceae; genus JBKCUI01. Next base: position 4,466 of record JAGWWZ010000248.1, read on the forward strand.
TCCCTTCGGCCTTATTGCCGCTCTTGACCAATAACTCCGCAGCGGTGATGGCGAACGTCGTTTTGCGATAATCGTCTTTGGATGTGGCGGCGAGCTTTTCATAACGAGGCAGAGCTTCGGCAGTTTGTCCTTCTTCGGCGAGCGTGACTGCGATTTGCTCGAGCACGCGCGCATCGTCCGGATAGAGCTCTTCGAGTCGCTTCCATACCTTCATGGCTTCAAGGCCAATCCGACATCGAGACCGAGAAATCGAACCCGCAGGAAGAGGAATCGCTAAGGGCCTATCGCGAGCAGGCGGAAAAGTTCGAAAGCCTTAGCGAGTCTGCTTTGGAAACCGAGTCGATCCCGATGGGCCACCGCCAGACGATACGCAAGTA
>JAGWWZ010000063.1 GCA_018970165.1 Planctomycetota bacterium
GGACTTGGAGGCGATCATTGCCACTGAAATACTTGCGGTAGACGTCGGCTCTCCGCCTCTGCTCATCATCTACCATCGATTGCAAAGTCCATCGATCCCCTTCAGCGGGGAACTTGCCATCGATCAGAATCTTTCTTCCGTCGTCGGTTTTCCCGAGGGCAGGAGCCCCGGCAACGAAACTGATGATCGGATCGGATAGCGGAGAGGAGAACTCCGCGGGGAGTTGAACCTCCAACCCATTGGTAGTCCATTTACCGTATGCGATCATCGAGTCGCCCGTCAAAACGGAATCAGTCGTGTAGCGCCAGACACCCGCAGGCCAGGAAGGATTGGTCATTTGCCAATGCTCTAGGCCATCGCGAACGACTGTCGTGATTCCTGTTTGGATTTTCGGGTCTGCGAGGGCGAATCCATTGCGAGTGGCCTGCAAATCCATCGACGATGGGTTGTCCAGGTAAACTGCGGCCGATTCACGCATCGATCCACCGGACGGATTGTTGTACTGGATCCACTGAAAGAGGGACGCAGTGTTCGGAATATCCTTCTTTTGGAGGATACCAGCGATGAGGATCGGGGCGGATGCGATCACCGAAAGAGCGGGTAGCCACCAACCGACTTTGGGAACTTCACCGGAAGTGAATCGCCAGGTTCCGAGAGCGCATAATGCAATGCAAAATGATAGTAGGGCAACGGTCACAAACCCCCGAGAGACAACCGGATTGCCGATTCTCTCCAATGGATAAGTCATCTCTGTCAACTTGAGAAGCGGAGTCGTACGTTGCACATAGAGGCTCTCGACGATGCTCCTCGCCCATCGCCGCAATTCAAACTCTGAATAGTAAATCGGGTCTTGGGAAGTGGTCTTTCTTGGTTCGATCCATCCATCGCTATCGAGCATGGTGAAGACCAGTTCACCCCTTCCGACAGGCATGACAATCGACGCTGGCCAACCATCGATGGTATGTATTGCTTCGCCGCCACTTTGGACAACACGCTTGAACGGTATCGAGCGATCGTATGTGGATGTACGGTCCTCGTCGGATAGTTTGGCGTTCTTAACCTCGACTTTTACTTTCCTCAATTCAACAGTATCGACATGTCTTATCGATTGGTGATGTTCTAGTAGAGGCGAGATTAGAGATGTGTCGATTGCATCGAGCATAATCCAAATGCGTCCACCTCGAGCCACATAGGACCGGAGTATACTGACGGTGGCATGGTCCTTTAGATGTCTCGGATCAGCCAGAATCAGCAAGTCGATCCCTTGCCAGTCCAGCCAATTGAGCGGCAATAGGCCACGGCCGAAAATAATGCAATCGTTGGTTAGCTCCGCATCGATACGGCTAGCGAGCGCGCATTCGAGAGTGTCGAAGTTCTCAGGCTTCTCCCAACGCCAGTCGGTTGGAGGAATGGGTTCCGGCCCCAAAGCAAGGGCGGTTACGATATTCCTTTTGATCTTGGGACGCCAAGTGACAACTCGAAGTACTTCCGGTTGCTCGCCAGCGGCTAACGAGACTTCGCGTCCATCGCGCCAAGCAACCATGGATACATCGATTTGCACTTTTTCGTCTAGATTTGTGGGGGGAACCCTCACCGGAAATTCAAAGACGCCCGAGCGTTGTCCTTCTAGTCGTACGCGACAACGATCCTCTGATGCCAATTCGCTGGTCAGTTTCGCGACGAGCATCCCTTCGTGCGGAATATCGGAATTGTTCTTGACCACGCATCGGATGACGATTGCCCCGCTCTGAATTGAGAACCCCTGCGGTGCGAGCCCTGCGGACTCAAGGGTGAGACCTTCACGGCCTGAGACTTCACCGTTCAGGCTCAGAAAGCAAAGACCGAAGAAGACGCATGAAACCAAAGAGGCGAGGATGCTGTTCAGGCATCGGATCTGCAGGCATCGGATCGGATGAAGATGGACTTTGAGGCAAGGAGACAATCAGAGGTCCTCCGCTCGCTCGCTGACCTTTTCCAAGATATCCAACAACACTCGATCGACTTCAATTCCTTCGGCTTGCGCTTCGAAGTTGAGCAACACTCGATGTCTTAACGAGGGAAGCAACACGCGTCGGATGTCTTCGAAGCTAACGTTGTAACGTCCGTCGAGCAGAGCTCGCACCTTGGATGCCAAGGCGATTGTCTGGGCGCCGCGAGGGCTTGCACCCCAACGGATGTATTGGTTGGTAACCGGTGGGGCCAGCGGGCCATCGGGATGGGTTGCCAAGATCAAACGCGCGATATAGTCCTGCACGTGCTTGGCCAACACCACCTGTCGGACCAGCTGCTGCCAGTGCAAAATCTCCTGGCCATCCATTACTTTATCGGGCACGACCGTCACGCCGCGCGTGGTTCGATCGATGATGGTGTTGAGTTCTTCGCGACCGGAATAACCCACGACGAGTTTGAATAAGAAACGGTCCAATTGAGCTTCGGGAAGAGGATAGGTGCCTTCCTGTTCAATCGGGTTTTGAGTTGCCAAAACGAAGAAAGGTTTCTTCAGCTCGTATCGGATCCCCGCTACCGTGACGGTTCCTTCTTGCATCGTTTCGAGGAGTGCAGATTGTGTTTTCGGTGTGGCGCGGTTGATTTCGTCCGCCAAACAGATTTGGGTAAAGATCGGTCCCTTCTGGAACTGGAACTCGCGCCGCCCTTCGTTCTCCACGATCATGTTCGTGCCGAGGATGTCAGAGGGCATCAGATCGGGGGTGAACTGAACGCGATTGAAGTCGAGCGAGAGGGTTTCCGAGAGCGTGCGAATCAACATGGTCTTGCCAAGGCCAGGCACACCCTCCAACAAACAGTGCCCACCGACAAACATCGCTGTCAGCACGCCATGGACAATCTCATCGTGTCCAACGATGACTCGACCGATTTGTTCACGCACGGCAGCGTACCGTTCACGGAAACGCAACGCCTCCTGCTGCATGGACTCGACAACATCGCTCATCTGTTGGTGCTTTCTCGATCAGGTGAAAAGTGGACTCAGGAGAAAAAGTATCGTATCAGTTTTGTTTTTTCTTGGCTTGCCTTTTTGCTTCCAGCAAGCGCGACGTGTAGCTCTTTTCGTCTTCCGCGGGAGACATCCCCGATGCCTGCGGGGAGGGTTTGGCAGGTTCTCGAGGGGCGGAATCCTGTTTTCCGAATGCATCCGCTGCGCTTGGGGCTGTCGCCGAAGGTTCGGCTTCCGAAGGAGTAGGGATTTCGAGAGAAACGCTAGCTCGTTGACGGTCCAACTCGTCGGAAACATTCGACTTGCGGGATCGCAATCGATCGAGGCTTTGTTGACGCTTGATATCGGAATCGGTTGCGGGTCTTCGGCGCAGTCGTTGCGCCATCCAGCGTAGGGGAACTCCCAAATCCAAAGCTACCCTTCTTACAAAGACATCCGCAAAGAAAAGAGAGGCACCCAAAAGTACGGCGTAGGGCCAAATATCCTGGAGCGACTTGGCTGGCGGCACGCCGCTTCGATAGGTGTCGATTTCCAAAACTTTATCGAGCGCGTCCATGTCCAGGGTTGGAAACACTTGGCCTGATTCGCCCCCTTGCGGAGTTTGCGTGGCGATTTGCTCGAGCAAGCGAAAGTTAGCTTGGCGGACTCGATACTCATCCGAAAACGGGACGGTCACGCCGGTAGTGATCGTCGGTTTGCCAGCCCCGGGATTCACGCTAACCATGAAGCTGCCCGACTGCTCGGGCGTGAACTCACCGATGTACCTGCCGGGAGCTTGCTGGCGCAGAGGCACCGTGATCGGTTTGAGATCCGGTCCGATGGCGGTCGCATTCATGTCGAGGAAGTTGAGGAATTGGTCGTTCGCGTCCATAGCGTTGACCACGATCTGCACTCGCCCCTCTTTCGCATTGGTGGCGATGTTGAATTTCCCCTCATCTCCCGAAGGCCGCATGGTCCAACGAACCATTTGCGAGAAGAACTGATCGTAATAGGGAGACCCCACCCAATCGGTCGCCCATCGTTTGCCCGCGTCTGTGGTGAATACGGCCGTGCGTCCAAGTCCATAGGTCCATGTCGCGAGAAGCGATGCTGTCTCGGGTTCCGTAGGTTTCGGAGACAACAGCGGCACTTCCACAAGGGGGCTATCCTTGCGTTCGGTCAGCACAAATCCGCGGATACGAGGTAATTGGCCCGTCAACCCCGACATCACCTCGTGGCCTGGCAATTGAGTGACCGGCATCACGCCACCTTCGGGTTCGTATACCAATGGACGCGATACACGCTGTGCCTCGCGCATGAAGATCTTCGGCAATGTGCCTGCGTTGGTCACCTCGTAGTAATTGCCTCCAGTGCGGTTGGCAATTCGTTTCAATTCCGCAGTGCCGACCACCCCGTGGGCGCCGACGGCGACAGTCGAGATTTTGATTTTGTTGTTGCTGAAATCATTCAGCACTCCGTTGGAAGCGGGAGTCGGGTCACCATCGCTGATAATGATCATGTGCTTGACCGAAGCATTCACTTTTTTGAGTGAACTGATGGCCAACTTCAAGCTGGAGTCGAAGTCGGGCATATCGCCGGGCACCATTCGGGACATACGGGATTTCATCATTGCGCGATTTTCGCCGACCTTGATGAGGCCTTGGGATTGAGTTCCCCAAAGCCACTTGTCGTTTTGCATGTCGTATTGAACCACTCCGCAGTAGTCTTGAGGTCCTAGAGCATTGAGGGCCGACTTGCCGACCATCTTTTGCCAGTAATTCCCTTCGGACATTTCGGATGCATGCATGACCATCGCCAACGCGCCGACCGCTTCGACCTTGGTATTCTTGATCGCGAAATCCACCGGCATGGCGGATTCGAGTTTGGTGTTGGTCCAACCGCCAGCGCCAAACGCTTCGGGACCGCCGAGCATGAGCAGACCCATGCCAAACTGTTGGACGCTCTGCACAAGCATTTCGATTTGATCGTCGGTGATGGAGATGATTTGGGAAGCGTTCTCACCGCTGGCCCGTGGAACTCCTGCCAATACCACGGAATCGTAAGTCTGCAGTTCGACCAGACTGGAGAACAGATTCGCGGTGTTGCGAACATCGACATCGATGTCGTTGCGACGCAAGGCTTCCACCATCGAGTCGTAATTTCCAGGATTATTCGCATCCTCGATCAACATGACGCGACCGCGACCACGAGCATACGTGAATGCAGTCGCACGGTTGTTCTGTGCGATCGTATCCGCTTCACGTTCCTTCGTGATGAACTCTGCTTCATAGGTGTAGCCAGCAGTCTCTTCAATGCGATGGGGAATAGGGACGACATTGATATCTCGGTCAAGCGTATAGGGCGCATCGACCAAAGTTTCGATTTGGTTACCGATTCGACGCAGGACTCGCAATCGCCCCTCGATCTCCTTGGCCTCGGCTCCCGCCTCTTGATAGCGGTTGATCACGACCCGAGCTTCGACCGTTTGACCTTGCCGAACGTAGCCTGGTACATCGATCTTCTCAACCAAAACCTCGGTCGAGGAATCGAGGCGCACAGGGATGACATCGATACCGATTCCGGTTTCCGCCAAACGTTTGGCGGTCGTCTCCGCTGAACCGAGGGTCTGGTTACCATCGGTGAGTATCACGATTCGTTTCGCGGAGTCCTCGAGAAAGCTGGCCGCCGCCAACTTGAGTGCACCCTCGATATTGGTGGCATCCGTTTTACCGAGATAGCTTTCCGGTTGGTTCAGTGGCGGCAAATTCTCGTCCAGCGGCGGAATCTCGATCGAGGCCTCGCGACCGAAGATGATCAGTCCTGCACGATCGTTTCGATTGTTGCTCGTTCTGCGAAACTTTTTCACACTCTCGACTGCATAACGAAGCATCAACTGCCGTTTGGCAAGCGGGATCGAGTCGCTTTGATCCAGCAAGTAAATAACAGTCTGACGGTCACTGGTCCAAATCCATTGAACCCCGGCAAGGGCTGCGATGACCAACAACAGAACGAGCGAACGGAGGACAAGTGCCAGCCCTCTGCGAACTGGCCCCAAGCCAGCCAGTGAGCGAGCACCGATCCACCATGCGATCGGTATCAAGATCAACAGCACCAACATCCATGGGTACTGGAAGTCGATTTGAAAATTGCCCATACGGCCCCGTTTCTTTCCTTGGAACTCGGATAACATTATGGGCTAATGGTGGCATCGTCTGCCAGATGGGAAGCTCGTATTTTCCGGTTCCTCGCACCCTGTATTCATCATGGAAATCAACGGAATCGAAATCGAGGGTACTTTCGCGGAAGCTTTTGATATGACCGCGACGCGTGTCATCATCACCGCAGCGGAACCGACTTGGGCCCGAAGAGCAGCCGAAGCGATGACCGGATTTGCTACCAGCGTGATCGATTGCGGGGTCGAAGCGGGGATCGAACAATTTCTCGATGGGGAGAAAACCCCGGACGGACGCCCTGGTGTGGCGGTTCTGTTATTCAGCGTCAGCGGAACGGAACTGGAAAAGCAATTGGTGCGACGTGTTGGTCAATGCGTCCTGACCTGTCCGAGTACCTCTATCTTTGCAGGGCTAGATCAAGGCTTTGCAGGGCTAGTTCAACGAAAAAAGATCGCGATGGGCTCCAAGCTTCGATATTTCGGGGATGGGCATCAGATCTCAAAGCAAATCGGCAGCAACCGATATTGGCGTATCCCTGTCATGGATGGAGAATTCGTATGCCAGGACTTGATTCCGCGTTGCAGCGCCGTGGGCGGGGGGAACTTTCTCGTATTGGCAGATACCATTCATGGAGCCCTGCATGCCAGCGATGCCGCAGTGCGAGCGATTAAGAAAGTCCGCGGTTGCATCACCCCGTTTCCAGGCGGCGTAGCCAGAAGCGGCTCCAAAGTCGGATCTAAGTACAAGACGCTCAAGGCATCTACCAACGATGCCTTCTGCCCCACTCTTCGCGATCAAGTCACGTCGCAGATCGTCGATCAGGCAACAGCTGCTCTCGAGTTAGTCATCGACGGCTTGACCCCCGAAATCGTTCGCGAGGCGATGCAGGTAGGAATTCGCGCAGCGTGCGAGGTCGGTCCCTCGTGCGGAGTGCGTCGCATCACAGGAGGCAACTACGGCGGCAAACTCGGCAAACATCATTTCTACTTGCATGAGTTGCTCGCCTGATCCGCATCGTCCCTCGCTCACGCTCTCACGCTTCGTGTTGTGAAGATCCAAGGCAAAATCGGCTTGCCAAGGAAGCTCCGATTCAAAAGGATGCATCTCAAGCGGTAGGTTGAGAGGGAGCTTCCAAATCTTGCGGCATGATCTGTGTGAGCAGTTCATGAGTTAAGGGGGCGATCGGTGCGATGCGACTGGCCATCCTGCGGATCGATTTCTCAAAGATGTTGCGAACGACCCGACCATTTCCGAAATGCTCGTTGCGTTCCTCATGAAGCTTGGTGAGCATCTTGTGTACGGCATCGCGTGTTGGACGCAAGCACTGGTATTGATGCTCTTTGCACAAGAGCTGAAAGATACTGAGCAACTGATCGGGCGAGTAATCGTCGAATGTGAAATGCAAGCCGACTCTGGATGTAAGGCCAGGATTGCTCTGTAGCAATTCATCGATGGAATTGGGATAGCCAGCGAAGATGACAACCAGTCGTTCGCGATCATCCTCCATCCGCTTGAGCAATGTTTGGAGCGCCTCACGGCCAAACGCATCATCGCCTCCTGAATCGACCAGACTGTACGCTTCGTCGATAAAAAGAATCCCATCGACAGCTTCATCGATACGCTTGCCGGTCTTCACGGCTGTTTGACCTGCGTACTCGGCGACCAGTCCACCGCGATCGGTCTCAATCAACTGTCCCTTCTGAAGAATGCCTAACCCTCGCAGAATGTCAGCGATGATTCGGGCTACGGTGGTCTTACCGGTTCCTGGGTTTCCTTTGAAGACCATGTGCAGATTATGTTGACCGACCGACAAGCCCGCTTTTCGCCGTTGCTGTTGCATCCGAAGGAAATGAGTCAGTTCCTCAACTTGCTTCTTGACGGCATCGAGCCCGATCAGCGATTCGAGCTTTTTCAACGAGTCATCAAGTGAATCCCGTTGCGATTCAACGCCGGTTGCTTTTTTGGCCTGAGATTTGATTCCTTGGGGTGACTCGTTGACCAGAACGAAATCATCGGCATTCGCAGCCTGCTGGTGTTTCCCGGTTGTGCCTAAATGGAGTGCCGCATGGAGTTCCTGCTCCAGTCCTCGCAGCCTAGCAGCCTCTGGATCGTGTAGCGTACCGTCTGCTTTGGCGATGATGTTGGCGAGCCGTATTCCAGTTGCATAGACTTCGGCTCGAAGAGTTACCAAGTCCAAGCTCCGGGCAAAAGGTGCAAGCAATTGTGACCATGCGAGTTTCTTCGACTCGTACATCATCCCTTGCCACGCGGTTTTCAGTTCCGCACCATCCAGTTGCTGCCCCCAAAAGTGCTCGATGATCAGACTGCCAATCTCCTTCTCGATCGGGCTCCACTTCCCATCGGAACTAACGATATCGGTATAAATCTTCAGAACGAAACCTCGGTAGAGTTCATTCATCCGAATGGACATCTGAGTGAGATCGAGCCCGCATTGCGAGGCGGCTTGTTCGAGGATTCTTCGATCCTTGGGTACAAAGGCCAATCGGCAGTCACGCAAGACTTCGTTCAGTTCTGAAGGCCATATTTTCATCGATATTTCCTTCGGATTGGCTCTACACGCTTGATGATCTCGACTGAGAGTTCTTGACCGTGGGCACTCACGATACAAGGCGGCTTGCGGGCCGTCAACTTAGGGGCCGATCGGTGAAGCAATGACAGGTAGACCGAGAAATTTGCTACCTCCAGGCGCCCTGTTCCACGTTGATTTGTAGCCCAATAAGGAACCCAATTAGGAAACGCTACCGAGACTCGGGCGATTCGCCGGTCCCCTCCGTTTAAGTACACGATGGGGATCGGTACAATGGTCGGACAGTAGGTCCGTCGCGAGTCCCTGTAGCGTGGTACCCTGCCATGCACATGATGATGTCAGTGCCTCGGCAACCAGTCCGCAAGCATTTCTCGAAAAGTGAAGCAGAGATCTTAAGTCCTAGCGTGATCGCATGAAGCCAGACAAGAAAACGTTGTTGCTCCCGATTCTGCTGATCACCATCGGCATCGGTTGGTTGCTCATTACCCTGGGCATCGCTCCCAAGATCGATTGGATTTGGACTCTGGGGCTTGCGGCGACCGGAGTCTTAGCATTCGCGATTGGAGGATTCGATAAGGCAACCATTGTTATTGGACCTTTCTTTCTCGTTGCCAGCCTCCTGTCGGTCCTGCGCCAGACCGAGCGCATCACCCTCGAATTAGAAGCTCCAATTCTTATCATTTTGGTCGGAGTTCTACTCTTAGTCGCTCGCATGCCTATCATTCCAAGCCCGAAATGGATGCTTGACGACAACGATAAGGACACCGATCCTCGATGATCGAGAAGATTGCGAAGGACGTGCACGACCTTGTGATTCTCGTTCATGGGTTCAGCGCAAGTCGGTTGGTGATGTGGCCGTTGGCGTATCGCCTTCGCCAGGACGGGTTTCGCGTCAGGCAGTGGAGCTATCTGAGTTTATTCGGGAAGATAGACTCGCATGCCGCGCGTCTGCGGACGTTCCTTCAATCGGAATTGGGGAGCGAGCGACGTATCCACATCGTAGCCCACAGCATGGGATGTATCGTCGTTCGGGCCGCTCTGCAAGGGACTGCGATTTCCAATCTAGGCCGCGTTGTCATGTTGGCTCCTCCGAATCGAGGATCTCCCGTAGCCGATTTCGTGTCACGGTTTGCGGGTTGGCTGTTGGTTCCGACAAGAGAATTGGCCAGTCGCCCGACCAGCTATGTCAATCTCTTGGGTCATCGCCTGAACGTTGACGTCGGTATCATCGCAGCGAAGTACGACATGTTGATTCCCGTCAGGAATACGTCGTTGCCGTATCAAACCAGACACGAAGTGGTTGCCGGTACTCATAACTCAATTCTTTTTTCATCGGAGATCGGCTCGAAAGTCTCGACGTTTCTGCGATCTGGCGAGTTCAGTCCACACGAGTGGAACTCACCGTAAAGAAGGATTTGGCCTACGCATCTTAAAGCGTTGATTATTCAGCTACACCGGTGGCTACTTCATCCGCTCAATAGGTTCTCTGCGATTGATTTGCCCGATCGAATTTGACTCTGTCGGATTTCGACCTAGGCTTCCCATTGGGTACTGCCTGTTGGCAGTGCTTCTTCCCGCTAACTCCTTTTCGTAGATCTTCGGAACCTAGAACGCCTCGGAATGAGAGACATCGTCCGTTACCAACGTTGAGGAATCTGCGATGAGGCACTTCCGGGTATTGATTTTGGGTGAGCACTACAAAATCGACTGGCTAGGTCGGCCGCGTTACATGGGTTTTTATGTGACGCGATTCGTGGAGTGCAATTCCGTGGAAGAGGCTGAGCGACTGGCAATCACCTGCGTGCAAAATGATGAATCGCTGCAGTCGAAGATCATGAATGAGAAACATGATCCGCCGCGGTTGCGTGTCGATGGCCTGGAGGAGATTTCGAAATTCGACGTGGCCCCATCACCGCCTGGGTTCGTGTTCTTCGAGGAAGGAGAGAAGCGATTTTGACTTGATTACTCTACCGATTCACTCGACCACGGTTCTCCGCGGATCATGCTGTTGAGAACCTTGCGGTCGATCGCACCGGGAAGGTACCGTGTCGCACCATCACCAAACACGGCATGTGTACCCCCTGCGTGATAGGATGACCCGATGGTTCGCGATCGCCAGGGTTCTCGCCGGGCAGCCGAATCCTTTGCTTGGAGGCTCCACTCGAGCGAATCGAGATCCACATCGCGAGGTTCTGTCCAGATGATATTGGCTCCACAAGACTCAATCAGCAGGATGCGGTGCGGACTTCGCGAGACTTTCTTGTCATAGGTCAGTCGCTTCGGGTTGTCTTCGTCCCGGTTCGAATTGTCCAGCATCGCGTACGAAGTGAAGCGACCTCCCTTGGAGCTAGTTAAATTGGGTTCGCTCGGACAGGAATAAGCTTGCACACGGCGTGCGGCCAACTGCCAATTCGCATCGCTGTCCCAGGGTTGATCCGCATCGTACTCGTCTCGAAGTTTGCTCATCTCCAGATGAGGAAGCAACTTCACTCGCCAACTGATTTCGGGCCCCCCTTCTTCTTCTGGAGAATTGTCGGGTGGTGATCGACTGAGGTCGGGCCCATTCTCTCGCGTAGTCAGCAATGCAAATGCGATTTGACGGATTTGATTGCCGCAACTCATTCGCCTGGCTGCTTCCCTCGCCGAAGGGACCGCAGGCAAAAAAAGAAAGATCAACAAACCCAACGCCAGCAACGTGCCAAGCACGCGCGCTGCATACGATCCCCAGGTCAGTTTTTTGAACCGCCAAGCAACCATGATGATGGAAATCAACAGGATCAACGCGCACAGGCCCCCGTACCCTCGGATGAAGGGATGGGTGTAGTTGGGAAGCGAGGAGAGTGCCGACATTACGCCAAAAGGGAGTGCGAGTAACGCTGCGATGAGCAAACCCAAATCGACCCATCCGACCGGAGACTTGCGTTTGACATACAGGACCACAAACGGGCTGATAGCCAAGGCTAGTAGAACGATATGCAAGCCGATGTCCAAGTAGAATCGGTTTTGATCGAGAAACGAATTTTGCCATTCCGGGGCTGGGATCCGCACGTCTTGGTTCATCATGCACCATGTAAAACCGGGCGAGATTTCAACCGGTACCCGATTGTGCTATCGAGCAAGATGCGGCTGAATCCATGAAACAGTATACATGCGCACGATCCCGGGTGGGAACGGTGAAAAGCATTGCAACGTTCAGTGCGGTTCGACCCGGATGCTTGCGCATCTCGGCTAATATTCACGTCCATTGCAGAGCCTCTGGGCGTGCCAACCAATATCAGTTAGCCGCTTTGCCGTTAGCTGCGGCTTGCTCGGTTTGCCGGTGGTCTCTTCGAATCGCAATGGTTTCTAGTTTCCATCGCGCATCTCCAACGCGGTCTGGACCAGAGATTCGAACGTGGTGGAACGACTGGTCGTTACTCGTGTGCAACCCAACGCATGTAACGTCGCCGTGACACTGCCGGAGATACTCAGCCATCGCAATCGTGTTGCTCGATCGCCCAGCAGTTCCGCTGCACGCATTGCAATGCGATTGCTCGTCGCCAATACAGTCGGTAATGGGGAAGATTCGATAAATGCCATCGCTTGTGATGGCCAATGCGTGACTGGCTGCTGCCGATAGGCTTCGCCGTCAATCACTCGCGAGGCAATCCCTGTAATTCGATCGAGAAGCAGCTTTTTGCCCTCCGGAGCACGCACGACCGTGACACACTTGTCAACAACGAGCGATTTCAAATCCATCCAGAGTGCTTCGGCACCCGTTCCCGATTGAGGAACGAGATCGCACCGGATGCCAAACGGGAGCATTGCATGAGCTGTCGATGCGCCGACTGCGGCTACGCGGGTTTGCGAAAGCTTGCGGGCATCATGTCCCAATTGATGGAGTCGCTGAAAGAAGTTTTGGACTCCATGAACGCTGCTGAAGATCAACCAATCGGTATCCGCCAATGCTTCGATCGACGCATCGAGACTGGACCACGATTGCGGCGGAGCGATCTCGATCGCAGGGGCGAGTTCGCATTGGGCACCCTGCTCGGCAAGCATATCGCGAAGCACCCTTCCTTGCTCTAGCGGGCTCGTGATCACGAACTTCGCTCTGAAGAGTGGTTGCTCGGTAAACCATGTCCTATGACTGGCGGCTCGCACTACATCCCCAACTATGGTGATGACTGGGGGCTTAAACTCTGGATGAGATTCAAGAGTGGCTGGTACATCATCCAGGTGGCAACATAGGGTTTGCTGATCCGGCATCGAACACTTTCGAATCATCGCGACCGGAGTGGATGGAGGTTTGCCTGCCTCGATCAAATTCCTGCTCCATCGCGTCGCAGAGGCAATTCCCATATAGAGTAACAACGTGCCTGGAAATCGGGCGAGAGCATCCCAGTCCACCATCTCGTCGGACTCGGTGGATCCATCGGCAGCTTGTCCCTGACAAGTCACCAAGGCGATGCTGGAACTCCAATCTCGGTGCGTAATCGGTATGCCGGTGTAGGCGCTCACAGCGAGAGCTGTCGTGATTCCGGGTACGATCTCATACGGGATCCCCTCCGCTTCCAGTCGTTCCACTTCCTCAGCCGTTCTCGCAAAGACTCCGGTATCGCCACCTTTGAGACGCACGACACAGGAATGAGCGCGTGCCATTTCGGTCATCAAATCGTTGATTTGGGCTTGTTGCCATGTTCCACCGTGACCGCGTTTGCCAACGCAATGCTTTACACAATTCCTCGGAGCGAATTCGAGCAGTTCTTCATTGACCAAGCCATCGTAAAGAATCGCATCGGCCTTGCCGAGCAACTGCCAGGCTCGCAACGTGATCAATCGAGGGTCGCCCGGTCCTGCCCCAACCAAATAAACTCTTCCCGGCAAGGGTTGATCAGCCGACTGCATGATTAGGGAGTCTCCGGCTGCCAGAAGCTTTTTGCCGATTGCTCCCGCGTCAACGACTCGCGATGCATGTGGTCGATGCGATTCTCTTCTTCGCGATCCTCCATCCCGGGAGGGTATTGTCGGTATTTGGAAGACGGGAGAGGCAAACTGCTTTGCCCCTCGAGGGTATTAAGCGCCGCATCCTTATCCCAGCCCACACTGTGCAATACCAAGTCGCGCACCCAGCCATCGGGCAGATTGGTCGCGGGAAGCCCAAAGCGTATCGACATCTCATCGCCAGCTCCCATGACCACCAAGTGATCATCGTCCGCGTCGATCATCGAATCGACCGAGCCGTACCGCGTGAATTTTCCTGCCAATGGGGGCCAGGCAGCAGCCTTCGAAAGAGTGTTGTAATCGTACCAGTGCGGTTCAAACCATTGTCGTTTCATTTCGCGACTAAAACCACGGTACTGAAGTTCGGAAGATACGATGGGTAGCCATTGAATGTGAATGCGTGGATCTAGTTCGACCGGTTCTGTTCCCGAGTCGCTGCGTGGGATGCGAACCGGTTGCCCGTACCCCAAAGCGATCCTATCCCAAAAGATCTCGCTCGAATGTTCGATCCGAATGCGATGGTCTTGGGATGAAAACACCCCGTCAAGCGGAATGACGATCGTCTTGGGTTTGCCACCCGGGAACCCCGTAAAGGGAATCACCTCGCCGAACTCGCCGTCGGCTTGGACCGTCCATAAGCGGGGAGGCATGGGAGGGTCGATCTCGGGGTTTTGGTCGATGCCGATATTGAGCGACGTGTCGGTCGGGTAAATCCAGCCCGTCAGCACCAACTGCGCATTCCGAGCTGTATCGATCTGGCCAAAGTCGATCTCTAGATAACCCTTCTCCGCTAGCCCTTGCTTCCTAAGTTTCGTGAACGGAATCGCATACTGGCCATCGATTTCCAGTGATTGCTCCGTCCAATCCCTTCCGTGGGCGTCCGTCACCAACTTCGGTGCAGTCAGTTGTTCATAAATCCACAGGGCAGGTTCTGCGATGCTGGGCGGGCCGACTTTTTCGTTGGAGTAGACCTCGATGTCGGCCGGGTGATCAACAGTCATCAATGCGACATGGTCGAAGTAAGCTGTTTCCCAGAGTTCTTCGGTGATTCGCACTTCGTAGGCATCGCGATAGGGTTGCATGGCCTGGCCGGGGATCAGCAGATACTCCCAGCGTCGATCCGGCAAAACTTTTCCTTTCGCGATCTGAAGACCCAAGGGTGCATTCCAGAGCAGATCGGTGATCAGTTGCCACGAGTGGCCGTTCCAGCCATAGAGGAATGGGCAAGAACCGATAAGCACCTGCTTTTCCTCGAGGATCGAATTGCTTTTAGGATTGGTGATCCCCTGCGTTAATCCATTCACGAAAATCAACCGCAGCGAATACGCGCTGTCGGGTCCTAATCCAAAGTGAACGGAATCATCTTCGATGACGCGCGCTTGATAGCCGAATGGGCCGAAGATCTCTACGGTCGAGCCCACTGCGAATTGATTGTTGCGGCCCCCTCCGTTTTCATCGCTGATTCCCTTGACACGGTAGGACAGGAAGTTCATGCCATCGACCGAGTCAGGAGTCAGGATGCGGAGTGAGCCATCGTCAATGGTAGCGATATCCATCCAACCATCCGCATTTGCGTCGCCGAGAGATATCGTAGCGGGGGTATCGGATGCTTTCGTAAACTCAAGGATCGGAACCGATTGGAAGGTCCACCCTCCCTGGTTGAGCCAAAGTCGAATTCCTTGGGTATGAGATTGAACCAAATCGAGCAAGGAGTCATTGTTCCAATCGACAGCCACGAGCGATCCAGTATCTTCCCCCAACGTCTGATGCACTGTTGGGGTGACGCTCTTACCGGGTTCGGTTGTGGTTGCGATGAGGGCTTTGCCAGCCCAATCCCAGGAGTAGTTGTTGTCGAAATCGCCGAAGACCAACGACGGCGAACCAGCCAATGCCTTCCATTGGTCCCCCAATTCCCGGAACCGGAACTGACCGTGCTGGATGTTTTCCATGACCCCAAAACGATCGCCTAGAGCAACGACGATATCCAGATCGACATCGCGGTCGTAGTCCACGATAGCCAGAGCGGTCACATTGAGGCTCGTATCGGGCAACATGCTCACGTTGTTAACAGCGCGGAAACGACGATTACCGGTATTCTCTCTTAGTTGCAGTTTGCCATCGGCGAGAATCGCTAAATCAAGATCGCCATCGGATTCCCAATCGATGGGGAGAACAGAAGCGATGTTTCGCAAGTCGGATAGACCGATGTCTTCGGAGAGCCAGTCCCATTGGGGTTGGCCATCTAGCGGGGGGGGAAATTGAAGTACTGAAATCCCGTCGCGACCATAGACGATCAGGTCGCGAATGGTTTCATGCCGCATGGAGGCAGTGATTTGCGACTGGCGATCATTTGGGTCGATCGTGGAGGGTGCCGTCGCACCACGATGGGCATCGACGGCGAAAAGATCGATTGCAACGATCCCTTGGATGGGTGAGGCCGATTGCTTGCTGGCCAACTCCTTCCACTGCCAATCCTCTGCGATGGTTCCTAGCAATACCTCGCGATCGGTCCACACGATAAGTTCGGGCTTCGTGTCTACATTCCAGTCAAACCATTTCGCGCCGCGACAACCTTCGATGGCAAGACGATGGTCTTTGTAAGTCGGCGTTGCGACGTTGCCGGATGAAGATTGCTTCTCCCGAAGCATCTGTGCAATGTCGCTCAGGTCCAGAAACGCCAATTCGCTGATCTCAATGCTCTTTGCATCGACCTTGCTCCCTTCCGTGAATTTCGCTTCACCGACCCAACCGATGAGAATACCTAAAGCTTCATCGAGATCGGTCTTTCCAACATCGATGGCTCGGCGCAGATCGCTGAGATCTTTGGGTCGCCGTTCCATCTTCCATTTCCATTCGAAAGGTCCCAGTAATTCCGCAAGCTGAGGAACGAGTTCGAGGGCGGACCGATCCTTTGCTTGAACCAGTCGCTGAATGAGCAGACAAAGCAGATAGATGTTGCGAGGGTTGGCTTGTTGCACCTGGCGTAGGGGAGCGATGGTTTGATCGAGGGCTTTCGGATCGACGCCGCTCATGACCTCGGCCGCATTGTTGAATTGCGAGACGAGAAAGGCATTGGTTGGGAATTTCGCGACGTACTGCTTCAGCTTGTCAAACAGTTTGGATTGCTCTTCATCCGCGATGATCGGGTTTGCGGCTGCTAATACAGAGATCCAGCGCAAGTCTCGAAGGACATCGAGTTGATAAGCGATCGGGTCATCGGGGCGGAGTTCTCGGTAGTCTCGGATCGATTGCTCACTTCGGTCAAATAGGACGGGCAGCTTAGCGCGAATCGCTTCGACATCATTATTCGCGTCTTGAGCAAGGTCGATGTGGTACTTTACGTTGGCTAGGGCCGCTATGGCGGCGTTTCGGATGTAGGCGGGTTCTTTGGGAGAGCTCTTGCGGAGCTCAGCATAGAGGGACTCGGCTTCATCGTATCGGATGTTTTCGAGGGCGGCCGCGGCGCGAATCGATTTTTCATAACGCTCTGAGGCCACCCCCGCCTGCTTCTTCGGTCCTGGCACAGGCGGTTCGCGATTCGCCACCCACCATGCCATCGCTAACGCTGCGAACAGAAATACAATCGCGAGAATAGCTGTCCGAGATCGATTCGGTGAAGAAGAAGACGCAGTCATCGTATTCGTGCTATGTCGAGATGTGGAGGGATCATCAGCCTGAGGATGGGGCTATTCCGAGTAGGTTGGACGCAGTAGCGCTTGCCAGCGGGGATGAGCTGCGCGGTACTGACCAAGTTACATGGACATGGTGACGGGTCGTAGCGGGATGCACAATAAGGGCAAAAGCAGAGTCGACCATCCTAGAACCTGTCGCGGCCATCCCAAGGTTACATCATCGTTGCGGCTCGGCGGGTGAGGAATTCCCATCAGCGACACCAACAAGAGCATGACAACGAACAAGCCTTGTTTATAGACTATCGCTCCGTAAACCACATAACCCACACAGGCAGCATAAACGCACCAACTAAAAATTCGGGAACGGCGCCCTAGGAGACCGAAAATGACGTGTCCTCCATCCAGTTGACTGATCGGGATCATGTTCAGTCCTGTAACGAGCAATCCTACCCAAGCTGCCATCAACAGCGGGTTCATATCGGTGTTGGCGATGCCAGGTTCACCGAGATGGGACATGGAAACGGCTGTAGCGGACGCAAACCATTCGGACAGCCATTGAATCAGGACGGGTTGGCCGAAAATATAGGACGGACCGGTTCCGGACCATAGAGGCAGTTCGAGCATCATGCCCGCAATCGCGACAGGGATAGCCAAGAACATGCCGGCGATCGGACCGGCGATCCCTATATCAAAAATCTGACGCCGATCCGCCTGCCGTCCGTCCATCAGGATGACTGCTCCACATGTTCCAATCGGGCTGATGGGGAAAGGGATGAAAAGAGGAGGCGTCGATCGAATACCATAGGCTCGGGTTACTAGATAATGCCCCAATTCATGAGCTCCGAGGATCGCTGTCAGCGAGAGAGAGAACAAGAGTCCGGGGATCCAATTAGCGAGAATCGATCGTCGGACTTCGAACAGTGAGTTCTGCTCCCAAGACTTTTCAAGAACCTCGACGGGAGACCAAGCCGTCAAGCCTGCCCAAGTCATAGAAGCAATCGAGGCGACCAACAGGAGCAAGGGAACCCGCCATCGGCGAAACCATGAGCGGGTCTGCACAAGAGAGCTTGCAGGCGCTTGTTCGGCGGGCGACGGGTCGAGTCGGAACTCGAGCGACTGCAATGTTTGATCTGCTCCCGGCGCGAGCTTTGGCGGGGCATCCGAAGGATTGTTTGCCATAATGCGTTGTATCGTCCCCCATCCAGGGAAAAACCACAAGGCGTCATGCCCGGTATCGAAGTTTCTCGCGGGCCCGAGTTAGAAATGGTCCGATACTATTTTCCGAAAGCCCCAGATGACTACCGATTTCGCGGTATGACTTGCCCTCGAGATGAAACATTCGAATCGCGGACGCTTCCTCATGGGAAAGACCTTGAAAGGTCTCCGCGGAGTCCCAGTCAACGGACGGACTGGAATGAGATGATTTAACATTGGAGTCAGGGATGGACTCGATTTCCACATTCGATCCAACCGGAAGCATCCTCAAGGAGAGTTTCTTGATGACTGTTCTGCGCGCGATGACCACTAAATAGGCAGCCAGCGAACTGTCTCCTCGGAACTGACGAAGGGCTGCACAGTCCCGGTCGAGAAGGGCGACGAACACATCCGATACGAGATCGTCTCTCGACGGGTGGTCCAGGGGGATTCGGAACGAGTTTGCGACATGCTCGACGGTGTGGATGATCAGGCCGATGTAGCGATCGCAAAAGCCTCGCCAGGCCTCTTCGCTCCCCGCAAGGCAGTCAAGCAATAGTTCACGATCAAGATTGGAGAGGGCCACGGCTAATCCGAGCAAAAAGCGATGCGTTGGTATCTGTATCGGCTCGACGGGTACAGCTACTGGAATTCACGTCCCGATGCGTCGACCTTATATTAGGTAGGGAGATGTTCGCCAGCAAGGGAATTCAGGTTGCTTGACACCCCCAATCGCACCGCCTACCATGCCAGAAATCTAGGAAGAAACCCCTGGAATTATTGAATTCATCGAAATGTTGCATTCGATGGAATCGTCAAAAAGGATTCCTGTTTTTATAGGAAAGGTTCTTGTCGCCATGACCCACGTTGTCACCCAACCCTGTGTCGGTTGCCGATACACCGATTGCGTTGTCGTCTGCCCTGTGGAGTGTTTCTACGAGGGGGAGAAGATGCTCTACATTCATCCTGAGGAATGCATCGACTGCGAAGCATGCGTGGCTGAATGTCCCGTAGAGGCGATTTTCCACGAAGATAATGTGCCCGACGATTGGAAGAGTTTCATCGAACTCAACGCGGAAATGGCGTCCAAGTCGACCGTCATCACGGAAAAGAAAAAGCCGCTCGCGGACTCTTAATTCTCATCCGTCCCTCATCAACTCACCAACAGAACCGAGAGGGAAAGTGTGCCTCTCGGTTACCTCTCAATCGGTCTATCGATTTCGCTTTCGGTTCCCCGAAGCGGCCACGGTGATGAAGATCATGACTGCTACCAGGATGGGGAGCATGCAAGTGCAGAAGGTCCCGAACAGCATCTCAAAGAAGCCGGTCTTCTCGGGGGCCTGAGCGGCGGTTGGGATGACTGCCGGTGGAGGAGGAACCCAAGTCGGTTCGGGCGGGGCAACAGCACTTGTGCGTGCCGAGTAGCCGGTCACGGGATCGTTATTGGGTTTCGCAAGTGCTTTGAGTATCTCACCGGCATCGACATCGTTTAACGCATTGAGCAGTTCGAAATCGGAGTCGCTCGATCCGGAGTTGTCTCCACTGCTCTCGGCCAGGATCTCTACGATGGCGTTGCTCAGGGCGGCTTCGTCATCCGCGCGCCGATAGCTGTGGACTTGGGTGGCAAGCGAATGATTACCTGCCATGTTTACGCCGATCGCATCGACGATCAGACCGCGTGATAGGATATCAGGAAGGTACTGATCCAAGAGTACTTTGTCGGTTGCTTCACCATCCGTGACGACGATCAAGCGGTAGGTCCCGTAGACGGATTTGTTGCGCGCTTGCAACAACTGATCGGATGCAATGCGCATCGCTTCTCCGAGAGGAGTTCCGCCGTTAGCGCCGATACTGTTGACTTTTATGGTGGCGTTCTTTTTGTCGAGAGCCCCTAGGGGTACGAGCCAATGATTGTTGGCGCGTGCTCCGTTGAGAAGCAGGATCCCCACATTGGTAGTATCGGGGATTTGCTCAACGACTTTGGCAAGAGCTCGCTTGGCCGCATCCATTTTCCGGATGTTCCCAGCCATGGCCTCGTTCATTGAGCCAGAGTCATCGAGAATGATCACTACGTGATCGGCTGCATGAGCGATCGACCCGAGCGATCCCAACATCAATGAGAGAACGAACGCGATGCACAGTGCGAGCGAAACATCTGAGCGATTCAACATAGTGTCCTCTAAAAATTAAAGTCGGAGGGTGCCAACGATTCAGGATCGACTTTGACGATGCGGAATTCCACTCGCATATTTTCCTTTTGCTCTTCCTTGTTTCGGGGCTTGGGGATGATTGGCTCAAGGATACCCGCGCCGACCGAAACTATCTGCGAGGCATCGAAGTTGATCTTCGATTCGTTCGCGTATTGTTCGAGGGATTTCTTGACCGCTTCGGCTCTGGAGAGGGAGAGGTTGATGGCGGCCTGCATGGTGACATTTGGGTCGAAGGTTCCACCTCCAAAAGCGCCGGACTTAACCAACTCGACAATATCCTTTGTATTGCTCAAGTCGATAGGTTTGCCTCCCATGAAGTAACGGAAGTTACCGGGTTGCCCCACTTGTTGGATGACACCCTTCGCTGTTCCCGCCTTCACCAAATCAGCGAGAGTTTTCGTCGGGTCGGCGTGTCCGCGTATAACCACGCGTGCGTTTCCGAACTGACTAGCTTGCTTGAGCGCCCGAAGAAACTCGGGTCCGTAGCGATCGGTGGAGAACGTTGTTTTGTCAGGCTCGAAGTTGATTGAGAAGCTAACGATGGTATTGGAGTCGAGATTGTCATCGAGGAAGATATCGGTTGTTTCGGCATTACCTGGAAATCGTTCAACGGCTTTGGGTTCGACGTATTCTATGCCCCCAATCTTGGCGATGTCTTTGTAGTCGAAGTTGTTGGGTTCAAAACCGGCACGCACCGAGGCGTATTTCCATTGAGTCGCCAAATCGATGGAGCGGCTCATGGTCTCATCGAAACCGCTCGCGTTCGATTTCTGTTGGAAGAATGCGATTTGGCCGGGCAACCCCACAAAGGAGCAATCGAGGAGGAGTCCATGAACGTCCCCCTCGAGGGTAGGGAGGACGTCCTTGCCGTAGATCCGTTGGGATATCGACAGGATTTGTTCATAGTCCTTCGCCATCTTGCTCGATTCCGAATAGGCTTTGCGCATCGCAACCAATTGCTCGGTGGCCTTCAGATGTCCAGCCACAAATTTCGTGACCCAGTCCTTGTTCGCATCGTACCAATCGCGTCGCACTGCATAGACATCTGCGATGGAGCGACTCATCTGCACGGTGCTGTTGACAACTCGGGCACCGGCGACGGTTCCCTCAGCACCGGTTCCTTCGGCTTCCAATCCGCTGGTCAATCCGATCATGTCTGGCGTGATCACGCAGCAGGCATCGATGGACGGGTCGCGTCGAAAGGTTTCGGCAGGGCCGTTGGCTCCGGTGATATCTTTTGTCCACACAATTTCTACGTCGTTGCGTCCCAGACCCGCTGCTGACAACGAGTCGTAGAGCAGACCAACGTGGGGGCCCCCTTGCTGGCAGGCGACTTTCTTCCCCTTCATGTCGTTGAGTGTGCGAATGGTTTTGCGGGCCACGATGTGGTCACCAGCACTCCAGGACAATTGCAGGATAACAACCGGTTTGGTGCGCGGATCTTGGCCGAGGACTTCACCCGCTAGGCCGAGCATGTGCATCGTTCCACGCAGCATCGGCGTCTTGCCGCTGAGATAGTTTCGGACTTGACCGACAAAGTCATCGCCGGGTTGCAATTGCATGTCCAAGCCGAGCTTTTGGTAAGTGGACCCCGGCTTGGTCTTCAGATCGCCGTTGGCAAGAAAAGTTGCAATGTCCCCTCCCCACAAGATGAATGGAACATTGACCGTGGTGCCCGATGCGACCGGTTCAACCCGCACTGGCCCTACCAAATCGGTGAATCTTTCCTGGGCGGCGGACGGGGCTGGAAGCTGAATTACCAAGCTTATTCCAACTATCGCGAGAGCGGCGACGTGTTGAAGGATCGATCGCTTACTAGGGACCATTTTGGCGTTTCCTCATTCGAAGAGACAAGTAAGGGGGTGGGTCAGGAATGATGGTTAGCGAATGCCCATGGACTCCAACAGGCGGATTTCTTGTTCCATTTGGGCGCGCTGATCGTCCGAAATATTCGGATCCGGCAGCAGCGATCGCCGCGTGCAGTTGATGAGCGCTTGGAGCGTTTGGTATCGACGCGTTTGCTTGATCGCGGGTTGGAGGAAGTCTCGAACGATCGCTTTAAGTTCTTCGGCATCCTTTGGCGGGATGGCCTTGAATTGACTTCGCAGCGCCGAGAAACCTGCGGATGAGAAATCCTCTTCGAGCCCCTCACGATCGAGCCAGTCGACCAACTCTTCGTCCGCAATTTTGGTCGGTCCAATCATCCAGCGAATGAATTCCTTGCGATCTTCGCCTACGGGATCAAGCACAGGAATGATCAGATCTCCGACGCGACCAGGTCTGCGAATGTCGGGGGAAAGGAGATGGATACGGGCGGTCATAAGCAACCAAATCACACGGCCTCGCAGTTTCGTATCGCTCATCATAGCCTGAATCTTGCCGGTCAAGCGACGTTCGGTTTCGTGTGCACCTTCGCCAACGCTGCCGAATTGCGTGTCCGCTTCATCGACGAAGATGACAACTTTTTCCAAAGCCTCCAGAACGCGTCGCAGACGCTCAAAGATCACATCGGTTTGACCGAACCATTGGCTTCGAATGTTCTTGAGAACCAAGACCGGTATATCGAGTTCGGCTGCGACAGCTTCGAAGATAAATGTCTTGCCTCCACCGATTGGGCCAGCAATCGCCGCACCTGGAAGGGCTCGATCGTCGGGCAGTTTCATTCGCGGAATCAAGTATGTGTGAAGGAACTCCTTCAACTTGGAGAATCCGACACAATCCTTCAGAGTATGGATCGGTTTCTTGAATTCAATCACATCGTCCCCGAGTTGAGACTGGATGAAGTTCTCGACTTGACGCGTCGTATCTTGGCGTTGGATCGGTTCCCTGGAATAGTCCGAAGCCAGTAGCAACTGCCTCATGGCATGGATGGATAGACCAGCCGTCGCATCGGCCACCATATCGACCGTTTCGGCGATCGCTTTGTTGCCTGAGTTTGCGGTATGCCACTGCGTGTAATGTTTTCGGCCAGCGAGGTCGGGGGAGGGAATTTCTACCGAGAGAACTTGCGGGAGACGAGCGATTCGGGGGTGTATCAAACTGCGGGATTCAGCGAGCAGGACGACATTGTCCTTGCCGTTGAAGAATGCAGGGTCTCCAAACCAATCGGTCACGATCGTGATGCGGCGAAGTTGGGCGTCGTTCATACGCGCGACATCGCCATCGCCAGAGGGAAGCAGGATATCCGCACCCTCGATGAGAATGAGCAAGTTTTCCTTGAGGCAGGATCGCGAGCAGATGGTCAGTTGCCTCATGAACTCGAGAGCCTGAGTCGCGTTTCCGATCGCATCGCGGAGATATTGGTCGAATTCGCGCCGTCGAAGTTCATACTTGCTACCATCGGGCAAGACTTCGCGGGCCGCGACCACGTCGACGGATACACCGTTCTTCCAAGCGGTCCATGCCTCGCGCAGTTTGACCCGGTCTTCGTCGCTCACTCGCACCGGTCCGTTCAGTTCATAAACGACCTGAATCAAGCCTGGGACTTTGGTTTTGCTCTGAAAGAATTGCATTAGCGGCACATACTCGCGACCGTCGTAATACAAGTCGTAAATGTTTCCCGAGACGACAATCGACCGAGCCTGGCCGGAATTAATGATTCTGGCCAATTGGGCAAAAAACGGATAGGAAGCCGCTGGCACATCTTGAGTTGGCAGCGGTACATTGCTCTGTTTTTCTGACATAGCGCGGAACGGTCTCGAGGAATCGGGTATGAATCAAGCGTATTATGCCCGATTCGAATCGGGCGGTGCTCACGCTGAGCAAAAAATCCATGCGGTTTTTCGAATATGTTTCGACCGCGAACTCATGGGTTTGTCGGAAAGACCCGGGGAAGAGAGATACTCGTCTGGGCTATGGGATGCTCGGGGGTGCCTTTTGATGCAACCGTCATTGCAGAGGCATCTCATGTCTTAACAAGTCGCTGCACCGAAGTTGTCGAGGCTCGGATTGCCAGTGGGGGGGGAAAGGGGTGAATTTCAATTCGAGAGCGATGCTTCCGCTGCTATTCCTTGAATGACTTGGATTCTTTGATTGGCTTGGACGTTCTTAAGTTCTTGCGTGTCGTCGCCTGGCCAATGGATCGTGATCGAGGGAATCGAATCGAGGCCGCCTAAGCCGAGGTGGAGTGACTGGGCGTGCGTGGATGCGTACGAACCGCCACCGATCCGATGTCTTATATGTCGGCTTTCTCCGAAGTCTGCTTCGACCCATGCTCCGGTCGCATCGCGGTTGGCCTGCGTACCAACCAAATCGATCAACAGATAGTTCCCGAGGGATTTCGAGTCATTGCGAACGATCTCGATCGGTTGTTCGAGCATGCTTGCGACCAAGTCGATGTCACCGTCGTTATCCAAGTCCCCGATTGCCATGCCGCGACCGGCATGTACTTTCCGGAAGAAGTCGCCGACCGATTCCCCAATAGAAAGGAGCCGCTTGCCTTGTTGGTTCTCGAGCAGGTAGGGCTTCTGAAGATTGCTACTCTTGATGGGACGGCGGCTGGTATGGCCTGCGATAACGAACAAGTCCTCATCGCCATCGTGATCGACATCGGCGAATGCAGTCCCCCATCCCACGACCGCTTGTCCCAACGCCATGAGACCTGCGGAACGAGTCCCAAGCGTGAAGTACTGGTTGCCTTGATTAAGGTAGAGTTCGCAGTATTCATTCTGGTAATTGGTGACCAGAATATCCGGCTTGAGATTCCCGTCGAAATCACCGACGGCTAACCCCATGCTCCCATCCACGATGTTTCGCGATCCGAGGCTGGTTCCCGACTTGGCTCCGATTTCTTGAAGCTCTCCGTTACCGAGGTTGTTGAGAAGTACGTTTGGATCCTCGTCGTTAGCAATGTAGAGATCGGTATCGCCATCGTGATCCCAATCGCAAGCAACGACACCGACACCTCGGTATGCGTAGGATCGAACCTTTTCAGAATCATCTCGGAAGCGACCGTCACCCAAGTTGATCCACAGTTCGTCGGGTTCCCCCGCGAAATCACCTGGGGCACATCGGTCGATTTCTCCTTTGGCATTCAGGCATTGCTTTTCGATTTGCGGCGACCAGATTCCATAGTGGGAGATGTAAAGATCCAAGTCGCCGTCATTCTCGAGATCGAACCATGCAGCGGACGAGCTCCAACCGCGATGGTGGAAACCGGCGATTTGGGTCGCATCCTCGAAGGTTCCGTCTCCGAGGTTCTTTAGCAATTGTTGGCCGTTGTAGCCGGAAATAAATAGGTCTGTGAATCCATCGGAGTCCCAATCTGCGGTGGCCACCGCGAAGGAATAGCAAACGCCTAGTTCACAACCGGACCGATCGGCGACGTTGGTAAACAATCGCGATGGCGTTTGTTGGAAGAACCCGTTGCTAACCATGATGGGTGTTTTCTCGCTGGTCAGCCGGCCACCTCCAGGAGCGAAGACATCCCAGCGTCCATCTCGATCGAAGTCGAAGATGGCGATTCCACCTCCGTTGGATTCGATCATGGCAGCGAGCCATGTCGATTCCCCATTTTGATAGCGGAAATCAACACCCACATCGGATCCGTGGCTTGTGAATTGCAACAGTGAGGGAGATTCACCGCTGGATGGAAACGTTACGTTTGATCGGGGGCTCGGCGAGCACCCGATGACCCCTGAAATTGCAACACAGATTGCTGTCACCGCAACAATGATTGACTGCGATGCGGGGAACGTTGAGATTGGAGAGGGAGTCATGGCAGGATGGACGGTGTCAGAATCGTCGGCGGCTCTTGGTCTCGTTGCATCATCGCCGCCTCCTCCATGGTCTGTTGAATGCGCATGATCGCTTGTTGATGGGCCGTGGCAGCATCGGATTTCCCTTCCCGTTCGTAATAGCTTGCCAGTAGCTGATGGCCATGCAAATTGTTTGGATTCATGCGCGATGCGATCTGGATAAAGCCGATGCCGCCAGCGGGGTCCAAGTAGGTCATCATGGTTTCTCCGAGGTCCAATCGAAGCTGCTGATTGCCTCCGTCGAGGGCGAGTTTCTCGAGCATACGATCGATTTCGGGGCGTTTGGCTTGGCTTTCGGCCGCTCTCGCAAAGAGCGAATCGCTTTCGCTCTGCTGATTCAACTTTGCCTTGCAGCGAGCTTGGAGTTGCAGGTAAGGCATCGCATTGGGCCATCGATTTAAAAGTATAGTCGCCTGCTTGCTCGCCTCTTCGATTCGACCGGCTTCCAGATTGGTCTCGCAAACCAAAGAAAGTTCCGGACTGGGGAGTCGCGACACGTCGGGTATCTTGTTGAGTTGCTCGACTGCTTGATCGGGATACCCTAGGTTCAGCAGGCAACGAGCATAACCTGCGATGTACTCCTGGTTGTCGGGGAACCGTTCTGCGAGCCACTGATAGCCCGCCTTCGCGTCCTCAAACTTGGCCTGTTCGATAAGCACTTCGGCAAGTTCCTGTCGAGCGCGGGGGAAACTCGGGTTCAGTTCAATCGATCGCTGAAATGCGGGTACGGCTTGCTCCAGCCGATAATTCTGAGTGGCTAGAACGCCTCGCCAGAACTCGAGTTGATAATCATCTTCGAATAATTCAGCCCACAGTGAGAGGGTTTGACTGGCTCCGGCGGAATTTCCTTGGACCATGTAGCCCTGAACCATGGAGGCAAGAACCTCGGAACCGTTTTCTTTGTAGAGTTGAAGGAGTGGGCCGAGTTTTTCGCGAATTTTTTGGGGGGCTCCAGCATTTCCGTCCATCAGGAGAATAGAGGAGGAAGCCATCGTTGGGTCGGCTCCATCGGCAGCCAAAGCGTCCGCAATCCGCTTGACTCGACCTCGATCCCCAGCCTTACGGTACGCCTCGGCTTGGAGCCATTTCATGGACTTAGGGGCCCCAAGCCACGGGGACCAAGTCTCAAGCATGTTTGCAGCTTGGGTAGGCTGAAAGGAGGAGTAAATGAGCGATTCCGCAGACCGCTC
>JAGWWZ010000064.1 GCA_018970165.1 Planctomycetota bacterium
GATGGGCGATCCCTCCTTGCATCCGCAAATGGTCGAAATGGTGCGGTATGCTCATCAGCATTCCGTACACGTGACGATCATTACGAATTTGCTCCAAGTGAAACTCGATGAGCTCTTTGCCGACGACACTGAGAGCCGACATGGCAAGCTCGATCTCCTCGTTTCCGTTTGCGGTGTGACCCCCGAGGTATGGAATGCTTTTCATGCTGCCACGCAAGGTTTCGATAAACTGCTCTCCCAATTGGAGTTTCTTAGGTCGATAGGATTCCAGCCCAAGCACGTGCAGGTCATCAACGGCCAAAATTTTCACCAGCTCGAAGACATGGTTCGTTTCGCTCGGATTTGGCCTGCAAAACGGATCAATTTCAAATTCGCGTCTCTAGCCAAAGGGACGGAAGCATGCGCGTTGACGCCTCATCAGAAAATTCAATTGCGAGACGAATACATCCCGCGAGCCAATGCGATCGCCGAGTTCTCCGGTATTCCCACCGACTTGACGGAGTTCAAAACACAAATCGATCCGGACTCGCATCGTACCGCACCCATTGAGCGGGTTGGCTGCTACATGGGGACTGTGTATTGTCGCGTTACGGTGGATCTCGAACTGCTCTACTGTTGCAACACCGAAGTATCCGTTGGCTTTATCAATAGCGAACGCTCGTTCCGAGATCTTTGGACCGGCGAACCTTACGCGGCTCTCCGAATGCAATTCCTTGACAACCGATTCCTCCCTTCCTGCGCACAGTGCGGCAAATACAAACAAAACGTCAAGTGGGCGATGAAACTCGGCAGAATCCAGAACGCGGCCGATATTCTCGCACCTACAGAGCCGGTGAGCAGAGCAGGAGGCTCGGTATGAGTTTCTTGTTGCCAATCGCTAAGTGGATCGCAAAGTCTGACAGGCAGCACGAAACGGCACCCCGATCCAAGGCACAGCCGACGGTCGAATGGCAGGTCAATGGTCTATGCAACTACGATTGCACATACTGTATTCAGTCGCGAAAGAGCCGAGTGGGTTATCCAGATACTGCGACGATCGATGCGATTGTGGGGGGCCTTGGCACCTTACCTGGGGTGTGGGAAGTAAAAATGTCTGGAGGTGAGGTCTTTGCTTTCAAAGGATTCATCGACCATGTTGTCCCTCAGATGATGCATCGAACACAGCATGTGATTTCGGTTCTTACGAACTTCTCTGCACCCATTCATGTACTGCGACGCTTCAGTGAATTGACCGGATCACGGTTGCGAATCACGAGCGCGAGTTTCCATCCGGATACGGCCAAGCTCGATGAATTCCTCGCGAAAGCAATCGAGTACCGCGAGTGTCGAGAAAGCAATAATCCCAATAGCAGCTTTGTCGTCAATGTCGTTTTGGTACCGGGTAGTGTCTCTCATCATTTTCGATACCGCGATGCCCTCAACGATGCAGGTCTAAGGTACTTTCCCCAGTTGATGAAGATCCGTGGCGGTGTGTATCCCTACGATGACTCCGAGATCGCCATGATCGCAGAGATCACAGGTGGTAGCTGCAATCCTCGCGAAGTCAACCGCGCACCGAATTATCAAGGATTTTTCTGCGAAGCTGGGATGTCCTACTTCATCGTCGATCAGAAAGGGGAAGCATACACGTGTCGAACTGCGAAAAAATACTCAGGGGTAGATGATGCGTTCGCCCCAGATGAAGATGATGACGCGGTGAACGGGCAGGATGATTTCAAGGTCAAAGCACGTTTAGGAAGTTTCGTGCGAGGTGATTTTCAACTTTTTCGAGAAGGAGGTCTCTGTCCTTATTCCATCTGTCCCTGCACGGTGCCCGCCAACCGTGGAATTGTGCATCTGCCACCCCACACGAAGATACCGACAGAAGAGGAGTTCGACGCATGAGCGATTCCCCTTCCAGTATGGATCGATGGCTGAGAGGGTCAACCATTGCAGAGGCTGCAACACAATCTTTCGCTGGCTGGGAACTGCTGGGTCGAAGGATTCATGGGATTATCAGCTGGAACATGAATGATTCCTGCAATTACCGATGCTCGTATTGCACTCAAAGAAATATGGCCGACCGTCGAGGCGTACTCGCTGGCGAGCGATTCCAACAAGCACTCGATACTTTTGCTCGACTCCCAGGATCATGGGAAATCAAACTCAGCGGTGGCGAACCATTCCGGCAGCCGGAACTGGTCGAGATCACGCGGCAATTAGTGGAACAAGGGCATTGTATATCGATTCAAACCAACTTCTCGGCATCCGAAGATCGAGTTAGGGAATTCCTGGAATCCACGCGGGGTGCGTTGAACCTTTTCTCTGCAAGCCTTCACCTGGAGTACGATTCTCCACAAGCATTCTTGGCCAAGTACCAGTGGATACGCCCGTACGAATCACTCGGTGTGCGATTCCATGTTACGAGCGTTGCTGTACCCCATCGATTATTGCAATTGAGAGACGAAATCGCCCCGTTCTTCAAGAGCCATGGGATCATGTTCAAAGTGCAACCGGAGAAAATCGACGGCTATGTTCGGGACTACACCGCCGATGAGCAACAGATTCTGCTGCAGTTGGGCGGGCACAACCACACGGGCAGGATTGAGAACAACTTTCAGGGCAAACGGTGCCGATCCGGGGCCAACTATTTAGTGGTGAAATCGAATGGAAAAGCTTTCCGATGCTATCCCGCTAGTCGACTTGGTGGGAAATTCGCGGAACGCGGTTCGCTTAAAGATGGCTTTCAGTTGCTCGATGGCCCAGCGATATGCCCTTACACCTACTGCAACTGCACCGTTCCCATACAACGCGGTATGATCGAAGGTTACATTCCTCCCCTGGGTGAGAGGGGATCATTGGAGTTAGAGGAGTAAACGATGTTCATTTCCTATCAAACCGTACGCAACACGTTCGTAGCTGGTGGACTGACGATTCTCGGGGGCGGATCGTATCTGCTCTTTGCTCCCCGGACGACTGAACCCACCGTGCAGACCCTTACGCAAAACACATCGCCATCCAATCCCTCGTACAACACAGGCTCGGACCAAGCGCAGAACACAACCCCGGGTAATTCCTCGTCGCAAAGTGTGACGGAGGTACCGGCTTCAACCCCGCCGTTAGTCGGCTCCGAGGCAAAACCTAGCCAGAAGCCAGTTGACAACTCGGCCCTGCTTGCGTCGGCAATGAAAATCGCAAACGCGAAGGCAACACCCAACGGGGGCAAGGACATTTTGGGGTCCAAATCGCCATGGAAAGTCAATCTCTACGATGACAATTCCGACGGTCAGTGGGATCGAGCCAAACTCGATACCAATAGAGACGATATTGATGATGAAAAATGGACTTTCAAAGAGGGCCGCTGGGAGAAGGAGGGGGGAGAAGAGATATGGAACGGAGAACGTTGGCAGGTCGCCAGTCCGAGTTCTGGTTCTTCATCGAAAGTCACAAACGGCAAATCCTCAGCCACAGACGATCGGTTGAGTCAATATCGCGCCGCGATGAAGATTGCGGGAGCAAGAGCAACCGGAGCCCAAGGGAAAGATGTCCTCGGCGCCCAGAGCAAATGGAAGCTGAATCTCTACGACGATGATGGCGACGGCCAGTGGGATCGCGCTAAGCTCGATACGAATAGAGATGATATCGACGATGAGAGATGGAATTTCAAAGAGGGCCGCTGGGAAAAAGACGGAGGAGAAGAGATATGGAACGGAGAACGTTGGCAGGCTGCCGGGACAAGTTCTGGTTCGTCGTCGAAGGTCACAAACGGCAAATCCTCAGACGCAGACGATCCGTTGAGTCAATATCGTGCCGCGATGAAGATTGCGGGAGCAAAAGCAACCGGAGCCCAAGGGAAAGATGTCCTCGGCGCCCAGAGCAAATGGAAGCTGAATCTCTATGACGATGATGGCGACGGTCAGTGGGATCGAGCCAAACTCGATACCAACAGAGACGATATTGATGATGAGAAATGGGCTTTCAAATCAGGTCGCTGGGAGAAGGAAGGGGGAAATGAGGTATGGAATGGCGAGCAATGGCAGGCAGTCGCATCGTCTTCGATTTCCTCGCCCAAAGAAGGTGGTAACAAGACACCGACCTCGAGCGATCCTACAAATCAGTATCTCACCGCAATGAAAATTGCTACCTCGAAAGCGACTGGGGCACAGGGAAAAGACGTTTTGGGGGCTAAGAGCAAATGGAAGCTGAATCTCTATGACGATGATGGTGATGGTCAGTGGGATCGAGCCAAACTCGATACCAATCGAGATGGCGTCGACGACGAGAAATGGAACTTTAAGAAGGGCCGTTGGGAGAAAGACAGCGGCGCGAAGATCTGGAATGGGAGCGATTGGGTAACGGAAAACTAGGGGAACCTGGACAGGCACTGTCTGCACGACTGAACGTGGACAGGCACTGTCGGCAACAAACGAAACAAGAACGAAACAAGGACATGCACAACTAGCTGAGATTATTTCGACCACGATCGCGGTCATACTGGTATTCTTCCGTCTCTGTATTGGGGCCGAGAATATCGAAAGGAGTGGCTCAGCCCTGCCTTTGAGCTTTTTAGGGCCCATTTGAACCTTCTTTGCGGGGTTTTTCGCAGGTCGAGACGGACTATCCCTAGAGAAGGTGTTTAAGACGGCTTCGATGATCGCGGTTTTGACGGCCGTTTGTCAGCTAGGCTGTGTTGACTAGCTGTCGGACCCCTAGTTTAGACGCTACCCGGCGGAGCAAATCGCGAGATGTGGACATGAAGCTTCCATAAAAGCGATGGTTGTTCAGCATGTTGGTGACTCGATTTAGCCAACGCTCGGCATCGATGATCTGCAAACGTTCGAAGATCGATTGAATTTCTTCAGGGATATTTGCCTTTCCTTCTCTCACGGATCGGCTCATGCAATCGACTAACATGAGGTATTGGCCGAGGGTGAACCCTTCCTTGATACCTTCTCGCGTCGCGCCTCGGCGACGCTGGTCCTCGATGGGAACAAGCCAGTGATCTTGTTCGATCCCTTCGCTGACTTGTTGCGCTGCCACGGTTCCATTCCGTATCTGCGCGACATCTTGCATTCTTCCCATGGCGATCAAGTGTTCGACCCGCTCTTTGATCGAGGTGTAGGGAGATTGCTCGGGCAATCGGCAGATGCCTGCGGCGACGGGATTCAAATCGATGTACGCCGCAACCGTCAGGATCGATTCGTCATCGAGAATTGCGATAGATTTGAAGCGGCCTTCAAAAAAAGTACCCCGGCATTTCTCCTCGCGATTTGCTTTGCGGGAAAAGGGTTCTTTGAGGCATTTCATGAACCAACTCAACGATGATAGCCGCTCGCGTCTCTCCTCGACCCATTGTGAGTTGGAGGCTAGACGATCGAGGTCATCTCGTGTCGGTGCAACAGGTCTTCGATTTACGCGCAACGGATAAAGTGTGAGCCAACGTTGGACAACTTCTGAGGGTGTCCATGCTTTGGCAACATCGGGATCGACACGAAGCAACAAATGGAGATGGTTATCCATCATGCTAAAACCAGCGACTGAAACGGCAAACAGTGAGTTCAATTCCTGGAGCCGGTTGTCGAGCCATGCTTTGCGATCAAAGTCATGTCGGTTGCTAATCAGGAACGCTTGACGCACGCATCGAGAGATGCAGTGATACCAACGCGTTACGTTCAGGTCGACAATCTTGGAACGTGGTTGAGTCATAGCGAGAGACCTCCGTGCGGGCTACTGATGGTTGTGACAACGGAAAAAAGTAGCCTCGAACCTGCGATAGATCAACCATGGGATAAAGAGTAAAACGCGATACTGATTTGCTAGCGTTGGCAAAAAGCACCATGTGCAATGCCTGTCCAAGTTTGTACAGTGGTCCAAGTTCGTACAAGTTCGTACACTAAGGCTAGACAGCTAGCTAATCTGGAAACTCCGAAAACAATTGTTAATCCTTCACAAGCGGATTTGCGACGGTCAACGCGTCTCGTTCGATTTCGGATATGCTCTTTGCAGCGACTTTGCTTTGCGAAAGGGATGGATTTCGACGGAGTGCTGCAACCATGAACCAAACGAGAGTGCATGCTTTCACCGACGATGACCCTCTTGCAGATCATGATGCGGTGAAGTTGGCCCAGCTCATTCGCGAGGGGGAACTGAGCTCGAGCGAGCTGGTTGAGGCGGCAATTGTGAGGGCAGAACGAGTGCAATCGGTTCTTCGCGGAATCGAATTGCCTCTTTTCGATCAAGCCCGTCTACAAGCGAGCCGGAAAATCGAAGGCCCCTTTGCTGGGGTCCCCAGCTTCATCAAAGACAACACGGACATTCAAGGACACCCTACCAGATTTGGATCGCAGGCCGTCCCGGATAAGCCCGCAACGCACGATGGTGCGTTCGCGCGTCAGTTTCTCTCTGCAGGTTTTATTCTTCTCGGCAAAACTCGCTTGCCTGAATTTGGGTTTAACTGCAGCACGGAATTCGAGGGGCTTGCACCCACCACCAACCCATGGAACATTGAGTATTCTTGCGGTGGAAGTTCGGGAGGCGCCGCGGTATTGGTAGCTGCTGGAGTGGTGCCTGTAGCCCATGCGAATGACGGAGGCGGCTCTATCCGCATCCCCGCAGCTTGCTGTGGCCTGGTCGGATTAAAAGTCAGCCGCGGGCGATTCGTTACCCCAGAAATCGCTCGATCGTTACCGATCAATGTAGTCTGCGATGGAATCGTGTCACGAACTGTGCGCGACACAGCTCACTTTGTAGCTGCCGCCGAGCAGTTCCATCGCAATCCTGCTCTTCATCCCGTGGGACTCATAGAAGGACCGAGCACGAGACGATTCAAAATTGGCTTGATGACAGACTCGATTACCGGCCCTCCTTGCCCTGAGACATTAGCCACCGTCGAACGGACTGCAAACCTACTGGAGACACTCGGCCATTCGATCACGCGCCTTTCGACTTTGCCAGTAACATCTGCATTCGCGAACGACTTCATCGACTATTGGGGATTCTTAGCCTGGGTCACGGGCCGGCTAGGCAAGAAAACCTTCGGCAAGGAGTTCCTACCGGAGAAAATGGACAGCTTCGTCAAAGGGCTCGCATCGCGATTCCGCTCTCGAACCTGGAAACTTCCGATGGCGCTCTATCGACTCAAGAGAACTCAAAAGGACTACGCACACTACATGCATGGCCTTGATGCAATTCTGATGCCTGTCCTTGGACACGTGACACCGAAACTAGGATACATCAGCCCCGATGTACCTTTCGAGAAGTTGATGGGCCGCTTGTCTGCATACGCGGCGTACACACCTTTAGACAATGCCGCGGGCACACCTGCGATTGCACTGCCCATCGGTCTGTCTGTTCAAGGGCTTCCGATCGGGATTCAGCTTGCATCTGCAATCGGAAACGAGGGAATTCTGCTCGAACTTGCGTACGAAATTGAACAAGCAAATCCTTGGCCGAAAATTCAAGCATTGCCGTAATCGCGGATCCCACTCCACGAAGCTTGCTTCGAGCATGCGGTTTCTGCCGCTAAAGTACTGTAGATCGAAGCTGCGGGAAGACTTTGCTCACTTTTCCCAGAACGTATTCGCCATAGGTCCCCTCGAATAAATGCACATTGACCCGATCCCAACGTTCATTGGAATCATCCGTCGCAATCGATGAGTTCGGCAATTCGATGGCCTTCACCTTCCAAAAATAATTTGGATCAAAGAAGAGCGGAAACGACAGTCGACTGGCACCCGTTGTGTTCTTCACGCGATGAGGAGTTGAACGGTAGACACCTCGCGTCATGCGATCGAGCATGTCGCCAATGTTGCAGACAAACGATCCTGGAATTGGCGGAGCGCCTATCCAACCGCGCGATGTTTTCACCTCAAGGCCACCCACGGAGTCTTGCAACAAGATCGTCAGCAACCCGTAATCGGTATGTTCCCCAACTCCCCACAGTTCCGGATCCGCGACCGAGGGGTAGTGAAAAATCCGAAAGAGGACCAGTGGATCTGCTGTCCCGTTCTTTTCAAAATAGTCTGCGTCGATACCGAGAGCCAAAGCTATCCCTCGCATCAAACAATGACCCAATCGAGTCACATGCGAAACATACTCGAGCACGGTCTCTCGAAATTCTACGGGGGAGTTCGGAAACAAATTCGGGCCGTGCATCGGCACCCCCGCTTGAACTAGCGGATGATCCGGTTCGATCTGCTGTCCAAAGTACAATCCTTCCTTTTGGTCTGGGAGTCCCGAAGTCAGTTCCGCGCCGACACGGAAGTACCCTCGCCAAGCTCGGCCCCCCTTATCCATCGAGATATGGTCTTTCTCCCCTTGGGACAAGGCAAAGAACTCACGACTGACTCGCTCCAAGCGAGCGATCAAATTCAGGCTTACCCCATGGTCAACCACATAAAAGAATCCAAATTCACGGCAGGCCTTATCGATAGCTCCAGCCACCGCATCGAGATCTCTATTGCGTTCGATCAATGGCCGGATACTCACGATCGGGAGTGACATGAAAAGAATCCTTTCGACGTAAACGGTTACAACGATTTGAATCGCTCGATCAAGATCATAATCTATCACTCCATGCCACAATCTTGTATTCCGAAAGACCTCATACACTCGTGGATGGGGCCATTTCTACATCGGCTGCTACTGCATTTCGAAGGATTCGTTCAGGAGAGCATACAACCCTGGTGCAAACAAGTTTGTTCAGCACGGGCTTCAAAAAGCTAACGGACAGGACAGGAACCGAACTTTTCCATGTTTTTTCAGTGTTTTTGAGGAGTTCGAGAGGTACCTGAAACGATCCACTCCGGCCCCTGTTTTGTCGTGATTAGGCTGGAATCGACGAATGCAACTTGACTCAGAAATGAGCCGAGGAGACTATTTGGTGTCAGTCTAGCTAGCCCTGAGAATGAATGGATGAGGTAGTCATGGTCACATCGATTGAACTGTCAGAACAGGAATTAGCCGAGCGACGTGATCTGACTGAGCAGAGTGATTCAATGGAAGCTATCCGAGTGGCGATGCGCGATTACATTCGCTACGCCCTTCGAATGCGACTCAAACAACTTTCTGGTCAAGTCGAAATGATCGATAATTGGCGTCAATTAGAAGAGTCCGAGGTTGGCGATCTCCATGACGATTCCTCCAAGTGATCTAGTTCTGATCAACACTTGTATCTGGGTAGGTTTCTTCAACCGAAATCAGTCCGCCGAACGGATCACTGTCGATCCTTTGCTTGATGACGATCGTGCAACGATCATTGGAATGATCTTGGCCGAAATCTTGCAAGGATTTCGTCGCGATGAGCAGGCCGATTGGGTTGCTTCTTCACTGAAGGGACTACATGACCTTGAACCTACTTGGGATGACTGGCGAGTAGCCGCCCAACTGGGAAGACAACTTGTTGCCAATGGACACCGCTTACCACTGACCAATCTTGCAATCGCAGCTATCGCACTTAGAAACGACTGCTCCGTCCTGACAACCGATCCGCACTTCGATCTTATTGCGGGGTTTGAAACGCTTTCCACTTAAATAATGATGTAGCTTCAGGCATTTATGCCCGATGGAACCCGGATCAACCAGATCACCGCGGGGTATGCGAAAAAGTTTCACGAGAAGCTCAAAGCCATCGATTGGAAATTGAATCGGATGAGTATCCCAGAGCCGAAGGTCGAGCATCACGAAGGTCATGGAGTTCGTAGTTGCCCGATCTTCCCGGAGCTACGACCGATCCTCGACGAAGCCTTCGAGATCTTTTGCGACAAGAGCGCCAGCGTCGATAGGTGGGTGGCACAAATGGAAGGGTTTGTCCTAATTTCGACTACAGGAGTTGCCGTAAGGAGCTACAATTTTCAGTATGAATGGATATGAGTATGATGTCATTGTGGTGGGGGCAGGACACGCAGGAACCGAGGCTGCATCAGCGGCAGCTCGGCTCGGAGCTCGCGTCGCACTGCTGACCGGAAACCTAGACACCGTCGGACAGATGAGCTGCAACCCCGCGATTGGTGGAGTCGCCAAGGGGCAGATCGTTCGTGAAATCGATGCACTCGGCGGCTTGATGGGCGAAACCATCGATCGCACTGGAATCCAGTTTCGATTGCTCAACAGCCGCAAAGGTCCCGCAATGCACTCCCCGCGCGCCCAGGCCGATAAAAAAGCCTACCAGTTCGAGATCAAGCGGCGTATCGAAGAACAACCCAATATCGATCTTCGCCAAGAACTGGTGGAAGATCTGCTAACAGAGATCCGAGACGGACACGCAAACATTTCCGGTGTCCGTGTGCGAGGGGATGCCATCTACCACGCTCGCGCTGTTGTCTTGACCACCGGCACGTTTCTTCAAGCGGTCATGCACACGGGGGAAGCAAAGACACCTGGCGGTCGCGCTGGCGAAGGAACCACTTCCGGCATCAGCCATGCCCTCCATCGATTGGGCTTTCGCATTTCTCGTTTCAAAACCGGTACTCCCGCACGCCTCAACGGCCGAACGATCGATTACTCAAAAACGGAAATGCAGCCTGGAGACGATGCACCGCAAGCCTTCTCCTTCATGACCGATCAACTCCCCGAACCCCAGATGCCATGCTGGATCACCTACACGAACGAAGCAGTCCACGCACTGATCCGAGATAATCTCCATCGCGCTCCGATGTACACCGGCCAGATCCAATCGTCCGGTCCACGGTACTGCCCATCGATCGAAGACAAAGTTGTTCGCTTCGCAGACAAGGATCGTCATCAATTGTTCCTCGAACCCGAAGGACGACATACGCACGAGATCTACGTCAACGGCATCTCCACCTCACTACCGCGAGACGTCCAAGATCAAATGTTCCGTTTGATACCGGGTCTCGAGCATGCCCAAATCATGCGCTATGGCTATGCTGTCGAATATGATTTTTGCCCACCCGATCAACTGACACCCTGGCTTGAGACCAAAAGCGTTCATGGCCTATTCTTTGCTGGTCAGATCAACGGCACCACCGGTTACGAAGAGGCTGGCGCTCAAGGCCTAGTCGCTGGAGCCAGCGCAGCCCTTCGACTCCAAGGCAAAGACGGTCTCGTCCTCCGTCGCGATGAAGCATACATCGGCGTGCTGATCGATGATCTCGTGACGTGTGGAGTGGATGAACCGTATCGTATGTTCACTAGCCGAGCCGAATATCGCATGATGCTGCGCCAAGACAATGCCGATCGGCGGTTGACTCCGATCGGACATCGGCTCGGACTGGTCGATGAATCGCGTCATCAGCGACTGCTCGATAAGCAAACGACGATGAATACCATCCATCGCACCGTTGCTAGTCTGCGCATCGGGGATGTTCCTGGCGACAAGTATCTGAAGCGAAACGAGGTCACTTGGGACGAACTCAAGAACAAATTTCAATCGGAGTTGGAACCGTTTCCCGACGCGATCGGGCTCCAGGTCGAATACGACATCAAGTACGCGGGCTATGTCGCTCGTCAACAAGTCCAAGTCGAACGTCAACAACGCATGTTGGACAAACAGATTCCACCAAGCTTTGATTACAACGCGATCGTCAGCCTGCGAAACGAAGCACGCCAAAAATTCAGCCGTATTCGCCCGCTCAATCTCGACCAAGCGGGCCGAATCAGCGGCATCACCCCCGCCGATATCGCCTTGGTCCTGGCCTATCTCGAGAATCCGAGACTGCGAGAAGGCTGCGAGGTGAACAGCGAGTGAATGCAGACGTAATCATCGTCGGTGCAGGACTGTCCGGCTTGACCGCCGCTCGCCATTTACACCAGCGAGGACGCAAGGTTCTGGTCCTCGAAGCCTCCGACCGCATCGGCGGGCGTATCAAGACCGACTGCATCGATGGCTTTCTCCTAGATCATGGTTTTCAGGTCTACCTCACCGCCTATGAAACGGCGGGTAGGGAACTGAATCTCCCCGACTTGCGTCTTGGTTATTTCTCAGCAGGCTCTATGGTCCGATTGGGTCTTCGATGGTCGACGGTGGTCGATCCTATGCGAGTACGCGGATGGTCACGTCTGGACGGAGCGGTCCGGACTGCGTTCTCGCCGGTTGCAACGCTGTCCGATAAGTTGTATCTCGCAGTCTGGAAGCGCACTTCGGTGCAGCGACTTGTTAAGGATATCCTGACACGCACCGGCGTTTCAGCTCGCGATTACCTGAAAGAGCGCGGCTTCAGCGATCGTATCATCGAACGATTCTTTCGCCCGTTTTTTGGGGGTGTGTTCCTCGACCCGCTACTCGAGACCGATGCCTCGCGCATGGAGTTTGTTTTTCGCGCTTTCAGCCTCGGCTATTCCGCGTTGCCCGAACATGGGATGCAGGCGATCCCTGAGCAAATCGCTATCCACCTACCCAAGGAATCTATACGCCTGTCGACAACGGTTGCGAGAGTGGAACCCGGCGCGGTGATCTTGTCCGATGGCTCGCGGTGTGAGGCTAAAGACATCATCGTCGCTACGGAGCAACCTACCGCGAAGCGATTGCTGGGGGAAAGAACCTGTGAGGCGGATTTCCCAAGTCGATCGACGGTTTGCCTCTATTTCGCCTTGACCAACCCGCCGACGAGGCAGCCGATATTGATGCTAAACGGTTCCGGGGAGGGCCGAATCAATCACGTCGCGTTTCCGAGTTTAGCTCAGCCGAGTTACGCACCCGAGGGATGGACACTAGCTTCGGTCAATATGGTCGGTCTGGCCGATGATTTCGGTGAAGCAACCTTGCATGAAGTCCAGAACGAATTGGAGCAATGGTTTGGCTGGACGGTTCAAACGTGGCGGCATCTGCAAACGTATCGTATCCCATACGCCCTTCCAGACCAAAGATCGGCTGCGATCGCAGCGTCCCCGAAGGCCAACCATGTCGGGAATCGAATCTACCGCTGCGGCGATTACTGCGAGGTCGCCAGTATCGAAGGTGCAATCCAAAGCGGATTAGCAGTGGCGGACCTCGTATCGCAGTATCCTGTCTGAGATTCCGCCCAGTGTGAAGCTTCATGACCATCAACGCGTTATAATGCGGTTGTAGAAGACGATGATCAAGTTCCTTTGTTGAGGAAAATGCTGTGATTTTGAGTGCGCAATGTCCGAAACGGATCTTGGTAATCGGTACGTCCTTTCTTGCAGTAGCGGGAGTACTGTGCTTGATGAACATGTCCTGGGTGGATGGAGCCGATGCAGTGCAGGGAGCAAAATATTCGCTCTCCAAAAGGACGACGATCAGAGACTGCGGACTGTGGAAACGTTCGACAGAGAATGTTACCTGGCAGCCCGACCGGGTCGCGGTCATCATCTGCGACGTTTGGGATTATCATCACAGCATCAATGCCGTTCGCCGGCTCGATGAGATGTTACCCACGATGAACGCTCTGGTTGCAAAGATGCGGTCGGCGGGATCATTGGTGATTCATGCCCCGAGCGATTGCATGCCACACTACGCGGAGCATTCGGCACGATTGCGAGCCGTCTCAGTTCCTCGAAAGGATCTTCCCCACCAAATCGCTTCGTGGAATTGCCGATTGGAAAGAGAGCATTCGGCGATTTATCCGCTCGATCAGTCCGATGGCGGGGAGGACGATGATCCCGAAGAGCATAAGGAATGGTCCGCGAAGCTATCATCTCTGGGACGCAATCCGAGTTTACCGTGGGCCGCTCAGAATCCTGCTATCGAAATCGATTCCAACCAGGATTACATCAGTGACCGAGGAGACGAGGTTTGGGCGATTCTGAAGCATCATCAAATAGAGCATGTTGTGATGATCGGGGTGCATACCAATATGTGTGTGTTGGGCCGCCCCTTTGGACTTCGGCAATTAGTGAATCAAGGGATGGATGTCGTCCTAGTGCGAGACTTGACCGATTGCATGTACAACCCCAAGCGTTGGCCCTACGTTGACCATTACTCGGGCAACGATTTGATGATCGCGTATGTGGAGAATGTCGTTTGTCCAACGATCACCAGCGATCAGATCGTGGGCGGAACGCCTGTCGCATTCATGGACGACTCTCGCGTGAAAAAAGATCTTTCACCGCACCAGATCGACAAGCCCGAAGGGAGGAATCCCGCCTGGGAACTGATTGCTTGGAAGACGATTGCATCTGACTGGCTGGACCCATCGATCAAAAAGGACGGAAGTGACGGAGTCAAAAATCCGAAGACCGCAAGGTTGCGATGCTCTCTCCGAGTGCTACCTTCGGCATTTGACAAGCCGGTGGTTTTGACCCATCCTAGGATTCAAAAGGCTTGGCTCAACGGACGTTCCTTACCA
Source organism: Planctomycetota bacterium (assembly GCA_018970165.1). GTDB lineage: Bacteria > Planctomycetota > Planctomycetia > Pirellulales > Pirellulaceae > JBKCUI01. Next base: position 14,247 of record JAGWWZ010000064.1, read on the forward strand.
ATATCCAGCCGTCCCGCCGGACCCAAAGGTTTGGAATTGCGGCGCGAGTTCACTTTTGGAAATGATGACGCGAATGTCTTAGTGATTGAACTGGATTGCTCGAATCAATCACAAATCCCTGTTGTTCAGGAAACGTTGATGAGCCCCATCCTGTTTGTGGGTGACCGTGGCATGCCGCTCGGAGGGGATTGGCAGTGGAAGCGAGAGCCTACGGATGCGGATACCAACTTAGCGTTGCCCGCCAAGTTTGCCCTTCCTCCCGCGATTTTCTACTCGGTGGACGCAATCTAGAGCAAGAACTTTCAAGAACGCGGACACTTGCGGGGACGATGTCTGATGAGTGTCCGCAAGATACGCAGTGAGAAACCTTGTTTGCTTTTTTCTTGGTTTGCATTTGTCCCAGCCGCGTTACGGTCATTCGGCATCAGCGATATCCACCGCTTCGATACCGATTTTTTCGATTACTCGATATCGATGCCCAGGCTGCAGATCCCGATAAACTTCCTGTTCACCACTCGGCCACACGATTTCCACAGTGTCGGCTTGTGAGATCTTCCCCAACCCCACATGCACCAGTCGCTCATTGGTGCCATAGTAACCGTCTCCAACTGCGAGCGTGGCTACCCATCGCTCGTCACCCGACCGAACAATGACTCGAGCTCCGATTGCCTCGCGTTGCGACTGGACACCCACTAGCTCCAATTGCAGATACGCGTTGGGTGAGGATGTCGATTCATTGAGCAAGAGGGCCGCGGATCGATCGAGATGGGTTACTGCGAAATCCAATCTTCCGTCTCGGTCCAAATCCGCCATCGTCAAAGAACGTCCTACATTGTCGACGTCAAAGTACTCTCCTGGACTTGGTTGCTTGAGCCACTCGAACTTCCCTTGGCGGTTGTAAAGCACCTGGGGTGGCATTTTCCATGGAGTCAACATATCGATGTGCCCATTGACGGTAATAAAATCCAACCAACCGTCGTTATCGAGGTCTGCTAATTGGCAACCGAAACTGAGCCATTCCCGCGTGAATTCCCCTAGCCGAGCGGTTCGAGTACCATCGATGAATACACCCGGCGCCACCTGCAAATAGAGGGTGCTGTCTTCATAGCGAAAATTAGTCACGATGATATCCAACTGGCCGTCTCTATTCTGGTCACCGCATGCGATTCCCATCGACGCCTGCGAACGCCCCGCCGCATCGACAGCAACGCCTGCACGCATGCCGAGTTCCTCGAGAGTCACATGTCCATCATCTTTTCGGCTGAGCAGCAGATGATTCGGTGAAACATCATTCGCGAAGAACACGTCATTGCTTCCGTTTCCATCGAGATCGGTGATTAACGTTCCCAACGTGTATCCATCCACCAACGAGTCGAGGATGACTTCGGGTGCGAGAGTCCAACTGCCATCACCATGATTGAACAGAATACGACTCTTGCCGGGCTCGAAGCGTTTGGGATGACAGAAGATCAGATTGGGATTTTGTGCCGTGGGACAACGTCGGGTGTAGACATCTTCGCCATGGATGTATGAACCTTGCACGATATCAGGTAGCGAGTCTCCGTTCAGATCCGCTGCTTGAATGGAACTGTTCCAAGAAGCTGGTGCGGGAGCTTGCGGCAGCGGTATCGCCTCGAATGTGCCATCCCCCTGATTTCGAAAGCAAGATATTTGCCCCAGATCAGCAACGAGTAGATCATCGAAGCCATCTTGATCGATATCGGACACGCCGGTCCCTTGGCCGAAACCTCGATGAGCAACCCCGGCTTCACCCGCGATCTCGACGAACCGTTGCGACCGTATTGATCGGTAGAGGCTCTTCGGCTGATAAGCGGGCGAAGCTTTCATGGGGTTGTCGCCTGCTTGTGAAAAATACAGGTCGACCCATCCATCCCGATCGTAATCGATTGCCGAAACTCCACCTCCAAGTCCTTCGACGGTTGTCCATCCTCGCCCTGGTTCGGACCCGTTATTGTAGGTTGCATTCACACCGCGATCGGCGGCAATATCTCGAAGTCGTATTGGAACATTGGTACTAGAGGCTACCGGGTTTTGCTCCAACATGTCTGCGGCGACTGTGGTTTGATCGGGGAGAGGCCAGCTATCTACTGGGAGCTTACCGAGTATCCGGCATTCCATCTTTGCACCTGCACGCAATCGCTTTTGTATTGCAACCAGTTCCTCGGGAAATGGTTTGCGTTCGTCAGCAAGGAGAATCGCAGTCCAACCGAATGCACCAAGCTCATCTTCTAATTCACGGTAGAGCTTGGCTATCTCAGCAAACGCTTCTCGTTTTCCAAGCCCTCGTTGAATCTGTTGGAAGAGGTCTTTGATGCGCACCAATTTGCCCGCTTCGACTCGCACGGCCGCGGCTAAGTCCGACTGATGCATAGCGGTGAGCGTGACTGATAAAGCTTGCATCGCTGCCAGATGTCGTCGATCAAAGCGGAGAGCCTCGGCATAGCATCGAGCGGCTCGCGTAAAGTTCATCTCCATTTCCTGGATGCGACCGAGAACATACCAAAACTCTGGGTGTTGTTGATATCCCTGGGGTGGACTTGATAGCCAATCCGGTATCCCAGACCATCGTTGGGTCTCTACAAGAGCTTCGCCGTACCAAATCCATGGCTCCAGAAGCTTCGGATTGTCCGATGTCAACGTCTTCAGGTCGTCGACCGTATCGCTCCATCGATTCGCTGCGGTCAACATACGAAGGTCCGCGAGGCGAGTATAGGGATCATCAGGAGCGAGTCCCTTTGCTGCTTCCCGCAAGGTAGGCATATCGACAGGCTCGCGAGTATCGACCCCATTCATCAAATCCGGTGTTGAAAAGTTCCCCAATCGTATTAACCGCTCGGTCAGGCGGTAGGCTTCCCAGCGGCGTCCTTGTGCGTGGTAGATGTCCGCGAGCAAACGATTAGCAGGCACAGACGCAGGATAAGCGGCAAGCACCGCCTTGGCCTTCCGTTCTGCTTCAACAAGGTTGCCACTCTGAGCCAACCACTCCGCAAGTTGACCGACCGCAGGCAGTCCCGCCTCGGGGTCGCTAGAGTCGATCTTCGAAATCATCTGAATAGCGCCTTTCAAATTCTTGCGCTGGGCCATGATTCTGGCGGCTAAGAAAATAGCTGGGGCAGAATTGGGCTGTTCGATGAGCAGCTCTTTGGCTTGCTCCCAAGCCGCATCGGTATCATTGGCCACGAGAAGTCGCTCGACTTCGATCAATTTGTTCGCGAAGGAGGAGTCACTCGAGGAGGGTGTGGATTTCGCGGTTGAATCCGACGATTGTCTTTCCCCAACAGTGGGCGAATTGTCCGATGCAGCGTGTGGATTCCCCGATATCGCCTCTGTCGATGCAGTGTCCCCATCCCTCTCCGGTTTTGGAGAGCAACCGTTGAGGCTGACTAACGTAGCAACGAAGAAGAGACGTGCTGAAACGGTTCGAAACATGGGGGAGGAGCACAGTCCCTTGCGGGCGTACAGCGCAAAACTTGCGGGCGTACAGAGCAAACCTTGACCATAGCAAAATTACCTTAGCTTCGCAATGGAAGGGTCAGGCGCCAACCGACCTGTCCCCTCTTTCGGGGGGAAGTTTGAAAAAGGAGATAGCCGCAGCCAAGCCTACTTACATAAACTTATGCCAGTGTCTTTACGGAGTTGGGGCTATTTCCCATCCCTTTGTTGCTCGGAGTACGCTCATGATCCGGTCAGGTATCGCTCGCCTAGCGCTCATCGCCTTTGTTTTTTGCTTGCCTTTTGGTTTCGTCTCATCGGTTTTGGGACAGGACAAATTGAAGGGTTCGATGGACCGAAGGATTCTGCAAAATAATCCGAGTTCAGGGCGTTTCTACAACGAACGTGGGTCTGTGGTCGGCAGGTCGGAATCCCGAAATGGTTCATCGCGGTTCTACGACTCATCAGGACGAACGATCGGGCGTGCGGAGAGTCGTGGAGATTCAACTCGGTTCTTTACACCGAGTGGCAGTGCTGAGGGGCGAGCAGAAACGCGAGGCGACCAAACCCGTTTCTACGATCGGACGGGGCGCAGTACGGGAAGTAGCAAGACTTCGGGTAATTCGACCCGCTTCTACAGTCCTTCGGGATCCTATCAGGGCCGTTCCGAAACACGCAACGGTACGACCCGCTATTACGACTCTTCCGGCCGCTTGCTCGGGAGCAAGAAATAAGTCTTGTATCCGGCAGATCGATACGAACTATCCCCTCAGACGGGTTTATGAAAGCTTGTGTGATCGCTGCTTTGAAGGCAGCTTGAGAGCTAGGCCGTGTTGGCAAGTTGCCGAACCCCTAGTTGCTTCGCGACTCAGCGGAGCACAGCGACCTCAGTTTTTGCTGTAACCCATTGCGGCGCTTGTATCGCGAGCCAGGGGATTTCGTATGTACTGCTGGAAACAGCATTTGCACAAGTCAAACTGTTTGCGCTGGTAAAGGTCGTCATCGAAAACCGCCGCGCAAATCTCATCCGATGCCTGAAGCATCTCCTGCAATTCCTCGAGGTGATCGACTTCATCAACCAAGTCGGTCACATCGGCCTCCCCCGCCGCTTCGATTTCAACTGTCACGATGTACCGAAGATCTGTCGACGGATCAATGTCCCGTTTGCAACGATCGCATGTGTATCGAATCACGATGAACACTCCAGCCAAGATGAATAGATAAGACCTGTTATGGAATTCACCATCGTCCACTGAACCATCTATCGTACAGCCTTTTAGGTGCCGGTCGCAAGTAAGGACGAAGTAATCGTTCGGATACCTTTGGCAAACTTTTTCCAGTCTACGGGTTTGACAGCTACGGACCCTAACGATTAGTCCTGCCGATGCAGCAAATCGGTCTGCAACGCCAGCTACTTTTCCCGCTCGACCAAAGATACAAGGGCAGGCAGGATGCACAGATTGCCAATCAAGCCCCCGAGCATCGTCCAGGCCGCCAACGTGCCAAACGCAACCGTTGGAAGAAACTCGCTAAAACCCATCGACGCAAACCCGACGACCAATGCGATCGTCGCCATGAAGACTGCCAAACCGGTTTCCCCCTGCGAGACTTGCAGCGCCTCTCGTTGCGCCCGCCCCTCTTTACGCTCTCGCTGATACCGTATTAGGTAATGAAGCGATGAGTCCACTCCCAGCCCCATCGAGACCGCAGCAATCATCGCCGCTCCAAGATTCACCGCAGTGCCGCTCCACCCCAATACCCCAAGAACCACAAGGTTTGGGAGGACGGCTGGAATCAACCCGATGATGGCTAACCGCATGTCGCGTAAGGCACATGCCATCGCCAGTGCGATACCTAGGGTTGCTACCGCGAATGCCAGCCACTGATCAGCGACCACATGCTCTACCAATCGTGTCAACAGAATGTAATAGCCAGCGGCCCCATGAATCGAAGAAGTCGAATCCGACTCCTTGTTCTGAGAAGACCTGCCGCCCCATTTTTTCCAAGCTTCCTGCCGCAAATGATCCTCGACCGTATGTTGGACTTTAGAGATCAGGGCAGTCTTCTGCCGCGATTCCGCTCGCTCGCGGGCTCGGAGCATGATGCGAAGGAATCGTTCCTCTCCTTTCTGAACCAACAGCGTCTCAAAAAAGTTCCCCATCGATTGTTTCATACCGAGCAACCGAGCTTCGATAGGCATCACTCGCAACAACGCTGAACCGTTCGCGATACGGTCGGTGTCCGCTAAACTGAGTGCACTGGTCAGCTTCAGCGGCTCTTCCCCTGGGATCTCGATCGCCAGCAAGTCTCGCGTCAAGGACTCAACGAGTTGGAAATACTCGGGAGTGATAACGTTCGGCGCGGGGACGGTAACATCCCACATACCAGCCCCTCCGAGCTCGGACTCCACAGCCCGATAGGCCAGTGCGATCGGCGAGCGAGTCTGGAAGTTCTTGAGAAAATCCGTCTCTACTCTCAACCGTGTTGATCCGGCGATCGCAATCGCCGCCAGCACCAGCACACCCACCAACACAAATGTTCGACGAGCGAGTACCGACCCTAGCAGATTCCGTAATTGTGTTTGCAACCATACCTCGCCCGGTAGTCTCCCCAATCGAAACCCCGAACGTTGTATGCGGTTGCTCGAGAAATCCGGCCCTAGCAGAGCGAGTGTAGGCACGATTGCAAAGATACCAAGCATCACGACCATGCACGCCACCGCCATCATGCTTCCGTAGTCCTGAACCGGTCCCACTCGCGATAGCACTAACGAACCGAATCCAATCGCGTCGGTGACGCATGCCCAGCAAATCGGCCAAATCAATTGAGACAAGGATCGTTCAAGAGCACCTCGGGCTCGAGATTTCGCATCCGCATTCGCTTGGTCGAGTTCGTACTCCTGATGGAAACGGAACATCCAATGCATGGTGGTCGCGACTGCAACTACCATCACGATCGACGACAGCATCGATGATACCATCGACAGTTCCCAATTGAGCAAAACAAGCAGCGCCCGGGTTATCACCAACGACCACTGCACGATCGCAATCATGATCAATGCCCATCGAACAGAGCGAAACCCGATCAGCATGAAGACTGTCAAACTCAACGTCGAATAGATGGCCAGCCGTTCCCCATCCTTCTCGATTTCGCGAAACCCCTCATCAACCATCGCTAAATGGCCGACCAGCATGCCATCTGGGGTTGTCGTTGCAAATCTTCTCAACTCGCTCAACGTCCTTTGGGTCGCCGATGCATCGGAATTCGTATCGAGAAGGACACCGATGGAAACCAAATCCGAATCTCTGGCATGCGTTTGCCCAACGAACAACTCTCGGTACTGCTCTGCGATTCGATCCTTGGAGTCCAATAACGGGTGCGAGGGTGGCTTGCCAGTGAAGGCCCCTACAAGGGATGGTCCACGGAGGGTTCCGAGCATATCGTCTATGCGGGAGATGTCTAAAGCGTAGCGAACTCCTTCGATCGCCTCGAGTCGGGAGCGAACTTCTTTGGCTCGTTCAATCCCCTTGCCAGACGGATCCCAGAGCGTCGGGTCTCGAAATGCAAAAACCAGGAAGCGAGAGACTCCGAATCGCGACTCAAGCAACTCGAACGCCTTGCGATCTGAATCCCCCGCCGGAAACATCCGTTCCAGGGAGCGATCTAGTTTCAGACGCTGAGACATCGGCCAGGCTGCGAAAAACATCGCGATCGCCAGCAGGAACAACCAACCTCGATAACGGATCATGATATGGGAATCGGAATCCGTTTCGGACGAAAAAAAGAACGTACATCGATCCAGTCCATCCCGGCACGACGGGCAGCTTCAATTCCCAAGTCAGAATCCTCAAAAACTAAACATTGCTCTGCTGGCACTCCCATGCGATTCGCCGTCTCGAGAAACACATCCGGTTCAGGTTTGTGCCGAACGGTGTCTTCGGCTGCAACAATCACGTCGAACCAATCAGCAATCTGCACTTGAGACAACTGGCGCAACACGATTTCCCGAAACCCGCCACTGGCAACCGAAATCGGTTTTCTGCCTCGCAAGCAACGCACGACCTCGACTACGGGTTCGATGCGCTCAAGCAAATGAATCAGTTCGAGGAATGCCTGCTCTTTGCGATGTGCCGTTCGCTTGGGATCGACCGGCACTTGCTGTTCTCTCGATAGCAGTTCGATAATTCGATCGGTTGGCATTCCCCCCAGAGCATAAAAGCGATCCTCTTCAAATCGCAACCCGACCTCGGTCATAATCCGGTGCCAAGCCAAATAGTGGACTGGCATCGAGTCGACGAGTGTTCCGTCGCAATCGAAGATGACACCGTTCGCAGAATCAATCCTCTTCCAATCGATCATCAGCCCGATCCCAGCGTCACCTCGATTTGGATACTGCGTCCGCCTCGCAGGACGGTCAGGAGTACTTGATCTCCCGCCTTCTTCGTTTCGATCACACTGAGCAACTCGTCCGCTCGATCGATTTTTTGACCATCGATTGCCGTGATCAAGTCGGCTTGGCTGTGGTCGACTACCTCCTGTTCAAATAGGGCAAAGCCGCGGCGCACTTGGCGACGATCGATACGCGAGCCTTGCAGGCCTGCTTGTTCGGCTGGTCCATTCGGAGTCAGAATCACGATCAACAGTCCCTTCTCCGTTTCGAAAACCTTTTCGATGCCGATCGTCGGGCGAGCGACGCGTCCGGTTGAGATTAACTGGGGCACCACTCGATTCATGGTGTTGACCGGTATTGCGAATCCTATTCCTGCGTTGTCCCCGCTGCGAGTCGCGATAGCAGTGTTCATGCCGATCAGCTCGCCGCGAGCGTTGAGAAGCGGCCCCCCAGAGTTTCCTTGATTGAGTGCCGCATCGATTTGGATGATCGAACGAATTTGCCGGCGTGTCTTGGAGGTAATTTGGCGATTGAGGCTCGAAATGATACCCGTGCTCATTGTCCGCTCTAGGCCGAATGGGTTGCCGATGGCAATGATGTGTTGACCGACGCGAAGGGTGCTCGAGTCCCCCCATGGGATCGGGAACAGAACTTCAGCAGGTGCGGAGATGCGAAGAACTGCTATATCGTTGTCCGGATCCTGACCAACCAAATCTGCAGAGTACGATTTGCCGTTGAACAGCGTCACGTTGATATCCCGAGCTCCTTCGATCACGTGATAATTGGTGAGTACATGTCCCTGTTGATCGATGATCGAGCCGCTACCGTTCCCCTCAATTTCGGCAACCATGAGGAAGGCTTCGGGTTGAATGGAGCGAGTAGATATATTGACGACCCCGCGATTGACAGTCTCATAGACAGCAACATGGATGGCTTCTTCGTTCGAGGATGGGATAAAGCCTTCCGGTAGCTGCAACATCGGCGATTGAGGCACAAGCGGATCAGCAACGATCGGACCTGACCCTGCAGCGTACTGACCGGCAGGTACGGAATTGATTGGCGGACTGCCTGGTCCCTCGCGCTGCGGAAAGGCCAGGGCATTGCCTGTCCAATTGGCATGAAGTATCCAGCCGAACAACCAACCGACGGCCAGAATGCCTCCGGTGGCAATCGATTTTCGCAACATGTCGATCCATCCTTATGCTTGCTCGTGGTAACGCTTAGATCGCTACGGCAGTTGCCATCCTCCCAGCGACCTTTTTTCTTTTCTTTGATCGTATTCTATTCGAAGACGAATTTAGTCGAAAGAACCGCTCATGAACACGCATGAACGCTCAACGTCAACGGTTGGGAATATCCAAGGATACAGGTTTCTTCTGCATGAGGGTCCATCAGCGTCGATTAGCGGTTTGACATGTTTCAGGCCAAGATTGTTTCACTCGATGCGGACCAACTGGCAGACGGAACGACACCACACGTGATATACTGGAGCCGATAACGTGCTTAAGTCGACGAGGGCGGTTGGCTCTCACGGTAGGCAGTAATGAATGAATTTACGCAAATCATGAAGTCCCTCGAGCACGGGGATCCGACTGCCGGGGCGAGACTGCTCCCGATTGTCTACGACGAGTTGCGAAGGCTTGCGGCGGCTCAGTTGGCGAGCGAACGGCCAGGGCAAACACTGCAACCCACCGCGCTGGTTCATGAAGCCTACCGTCCAGCGTAACCGGGCGACGGCGGTAGACGTTGAATTTATATTCCGTGTGATCCGTCGCTCCGGTTCACGCATTTGTTCGTCCTGCATTCGGTGGCTAGGGATTCATTCTAGCTTCGGGTGCGTCATTCTCAGGCGACCGCTCAAATGCCTTCGCGATCCGATTCGTTAAACGGTAAGTGATAACAATGATGATGAACAGCAGAGTATTCCGGATTTCTTCTGTCCACTCGATACCAAACAAAGTCAATTTCGGTAGGTCGGCCGAAACAATGAATAGTGCGGGAAGCCAAACGCCAGATGTGGTCCATATCGCGATCGCCATTGCGAAGAAGTGCAGTAGCCTGTTTCTAATGGGATGGGGAGAGAGTGGCGCTAAGATACATAAGAACGTCCAAGCTGCGAGTATAAGATTAAGGTACGTTCCCCAGAGCAAGCCAAATAAAATTAGTTTTGTCAAAGTTGCCGGTCGTGTCACCAGCCAGTCACGATACCAAGTCTGCTCACTGGCGTACGATGCAACATAGTAAGAGATAACGCAGATTGCCACCACGAATACGACAATGCGTAGCAGATAGAACCCAGGCAAGTCCACCTTGTCTGAGATCCCTCCGAGAGGACCAAAATGCGGCGAGCGGGACTTCCTTTGACTCATACTGAAGTAACCTTTGTTTCACTTGCTCATTGTCTCAGATGTACGCCACGCATAGCCAGCGGTCAATGTTGCTGATCGATTACAGAGGATAGAATTCGCAATTTCAGCAAAGCCGTTCAAGTCACCGGCGAAAGTCGTCCCAACGTAGTCGGATGATGATGGCACTTATCCGCAAGGATGAACGCTTGCGATCACGCAGTCGCCGCCAAAAAAAACTATGATTTGATATCGCGGCCGACCGGCGACTTGCGTGCATCGCTTGGTTCGGCAATTTGAATCGCTATCAATATACCACGACTAATGAGCACTTGAAATGAAGCCTCGGACTTTCGCAAGGCTTCGCTCAAGTACGACGTTGTAGTTCCCAATATTGCACATGAACCGAACCAAGTAACTCCCGGAAGCAGAGATGAAAAGGCGACCAGCTTGTCTTGCATTATACCCCCCAACACAAATGCCACGATTGCCACGATCATGCTGGCGAGCATTCCGAACCCAGTCGGACCCGGACTGCTTATCCAAAAGCCCCAAAAGCTCAGAAGCACCAAAATCATCAGCGCCAGGCTGTTCGCATACAGGCTGTAGGCAGCTAGAAAGACAGCTGGCGCGAGCAGGGCGACAAAGGCCCCTCGGAACAAGAGAAGAGCCTTGCCTCCAAGCGCCGTGCGAACTGCTGAGGACCAGTTCGTCAAACGCCAATCGTAATGGCGACCGGCGGGGTCATTGAGAAACTCTTCGTGTTGCAAACAATTCGCCTCCGTTTTCCGAACGCTCGCCGTAACTGGGCGGCGACGAAAGTGTGTCCATTTCAAAACCGGCCGACTTCGCCGCTCCGGTGCACGGCGTGGTTCGGCACGTTATCTTAGGGTTCATGCACGGCCAAGTATAGCGTGGGCCCGTCAGATGGACTTTTAAAAAGCCCGATCGAGTCGAGCTGATGGATCGCCATGGCAGAAAAATCTTGTGCATCTGCGGATGTCGCTTCGATTCCCTCAGCGGTGAAGACGCGAAATCCTGTAATCGAATAGAGTGACTGAATTCGGCGAGAAGCTTCACGAGCGGTCGCGGGGTAATCTGGGTTCGCCCATGCCCATAGCCATGTTTCGTATTCCGGACTGAACGTGCCGACGGCGGTAATTCGGAATCGCAAGGTACCAAGTGTTAGTGAATTGTCGGCCAAGTCGTAGAGCCAACGATCGCAGCCCGCAATGCGCTTTTGAAAAATCTCTTGTTTGGTTTCAAGTTCGTTGCGGCATGCATCAACAAACGCGGAGAATTCTTTGTCTGAGAACGAATTGCCAACAGGAAAGCCACGACAGATTGGACAATTCGCTGAGTTGTGCATTTGGGTTTAGTGCCGAACTTGTTTTTTACACGGATCAGCCTAAACCCTGTAGACCGCACCAATGCAGCCTATCACTCAAACTAGCCTCGACCCAGTGAGTAAGGATATCAGGCACTTGCTAGCGGATCAATCATTGGATTGAGTGATAGACTGTTTCGGTCTAGTTTCAACACATCCACTTTTCAGAACATCACACAATTAGTTCGAATCCTACCGCCTCCACGGGCGTGGATCGGTGCCAGACCGGGGACATTCAAAAACCCCAGCGTTTTTGCGACTCGCGCGACTCGAAAAACGACTCGATTTGGGGTGCGCGACGCGAAATACAACGCCGCAGGCGCCATGCACCGAGTTGCATGGGCGCTACAGACGGGCAAAGGAACTGGCCATGATGCTTTCATTCGATGCGGGCCAGCAGACAAACGGAACTGCAGCGCGAGTTCCCGCTGCATGTGGTCTGCTCTTGGCTTGGCAACTCACCACGCATCGTACAGCAGAGTTACCTGTTGGTTACCGAGGATGATTTTGCCAAGGCGGCAGGCGTGGCGAAGTTGATGGTGTGAGTGATTGGTGGCGTGGGGAGGGTGTTTGGTAACGGGCATCCTTACCCGATTCCGCTGCTTCGTCTATGCTTTCGGCCTGTTGCGACCGAAACGACACGGAATTTACAGCAGTGGTTTTCCAAATTGCAAAAGGTATCCGTTGTTGTCGTAGATGCCAAACTCACGCATCCCGTAATCGAAGTCTTCGATTGGATAGCACACTCTTACGCGATCCTTGAGGGAAGTCCATAGGTCATCCACATCGTCGCACGTTATGTAAAGCGAACCGGTGAAACCTGGCGCAGTGTCGCCTTCGTGCTCGTTGGGGCCAGAGATCATAATGGCGATTCCGTCCCGATTCAGATGTGCCCAACCCCACTCTTCGTCGTACGTCTTGCAAGTGAATCCAAGGACATCGGTGTAAAATGAAATCGTCGCAGGAATGTCCCAGGTACGCAACATCGGCTTGAGTTTCAGAAACTTCATCGACTCACCATTGGCAGCGAACGCTGGCGATCACGCAGTCGCCGTCAAAAAACTACGATTCAAATTTTCCACCGACCGGCGACTTGCGTGCATCGCTTGGTTCGGCAGTTATCGACGCGGTAGTCCAAAAGCGGAACATCAAGTAGTCGATGCTTATGCGTCCAGGGCCGGTCAAAGTAAGTCCCAACGTCGTGGCAAAAAACACGGTGCCGAGTAG
>JAGWWZ010000249.1 GCA_018970165.1 Planctomycetota bacterium
GATATAGCGCAAGACGCCGGTCAAGCATACCTCAACGATATGGCATGGGGCGTCCGATACGCTACCGAGAACCGATTGCATATCATCAATCGGGTGGCAGATCTTTTGGAGTGCGAGCTTGGTCTTGAGGTGCTTCCCGATACCTTCATCAACTGCCCCCATAACTTTGCCGCCCTGGAGAAGCACTTTGGGGAGCGCTGGATCGTGCATCGGAAAAGCGCGAACTCTGCTCGAGAGGGTGAAATAGGAATCATTCCCAGCTCGATGGCTTCCGGGAGCCGCATCGTCACGGGGCGAGGGAATCCCGAATCCTTGAATTCCTCGTCGCACGGTGCGGGCCGAACGATGAGCCGAAGGGCAGCGATCGAGCGAATCACCAGCCGGAAACTGACAGCCGTGATGCGAGGCGTTGTTTATCAGCGAGAGAGAACGAATGAACTTTTAGACGAAGCTCCTGATGCCTACAAAAATATCAAGGATGTAATGCAAGCTCAGTCCGACCTGGTCCGAACCGAGAAAACGCTTGCTACTATCCTCAATTACAAAGGACTTTAAGAATCGCAGAGCCCGTTTCAGGGAAAAACTTGTCTCGCGATATCACCTCGGTTACATTCACCCAGGCGAAACGGAATCCTTTTAATTCTCGAACTCCAATGAGATCTCTGGATATGTTTATTCGATCCTCTCAGGCCTTTGGTATCGCGGTCACCATCGTATGGAGTTGTATTTCGGGAATCGTTGTTGCGGGTGACAAGACCAAGCCGAACTTGTTGATCTTCTATTCGGACGATCAGGGGTGGGGCGAGACAGGTTGCTATGGAAACAAGGAGATACCAACACCCAATATTGACTCCCTCGCGAGCAACGGTGTGCGGTTTACTCAAGGCTATGTTGCAGCGACGTATTGCAGTCCTTCGCGAGCAGGTTTGCTAACCGGTCGTTATCCAACCCGATTTGGCCATGAGTACAACGCAGTCGCCAATCAGTCCGGATTGCGACTGGACCAGGTGACCCTCGCTAATCGCCTGAAGGATCTCGGTTATGCAACCTGCTGTGTGGGCAAGTGGCATTTAGGGAACGGCATGGAGTATCGACCGACCAAGCGAGGGTTTGATGAGTTTTACGGTACGCTCGCGAATACTCCCTTTTTCCAACCCAAGAACTTTGTCGACTCGCGAATTTCTGATGCAGTCCGCGAGGTAAGCGACCCTAACTTCTACACGACCGACGCTTATGCAGAGCGGTCCGTCGATTGGTTGGAGAAAAATCGAGACAAGCCATGGTTTCTTTATCTGCCATTCAACGCTCAGCATGCACCGCTTCAGGCACCACAGAAATACTTGGATCGCTTTCCGGACATCGCAGATGAGAAGAGACGTTTGTTCGCTGCGATGTTGTCCGCTCAGGACGATGCGGTCGGTCGAGTGTTAGGAAAGATTCGGGATATAGGGCAGGAAGAGAATACTTTGATCTTTTACATAGCCGACAACGGCGGTCCCACGCAAAGCACCACCTCCAAGAACGGGGGTCTGAGAGGCTTCAAGATGACTACGTACGAGGGGGGGCCGCGTGTTCCATTCTTGTCCCAATGGAAGGGGCATTGGCCGGCGGGAATGGTTTATGAGTCTCCTGTCTTCAATCTGGATGTTTTCCCCACGATGGTTAACGCCGCTGGCGGCAAGCTCAGTGACTCCGATCGACTTGATGGTGTGGATCTGGCGCCCTACCTTACGGGAGCGAATAAATCACGCCCTCACGAAACGATGTATTGGCGGTTCGGGGAGCAGTGGGCCGTTCGGCACGGAGATCTCAAGCTCGTGATGTCGCGCGGTGGTAGTGGCAAGCCGGAACTATATGACTTGGCGGCGGATTTTAGCGAATCCAAAGATCTCGCGAGTTCGCGACCGGAAGATGTCACGAAACTGAAAGCGATGTGGGACAAGTGGAGTGCTGAGCAAGCTCCGCCGAGTGCGATCGATGTCCCTCAAAATCAACGGAACCGAAACAACGCTCCCCCTCGAAAAAAGGCTGGATGATCTTCGCGATCATGTAGCCAGTACTCAACCCCGGTTCATCCAATTGGGCGGCCGCTTCTCCAGGAATGCACGAAGCCCTTCGGCTGCTTCATCGCTAAACCGGGCTTTGAGGTGATCCTCGATCGAGGTGCCGTGATGATCGCTTGCCCCATAGGCGTGATGAACAAGGACTTTCGTGTCGCGTATCGTTTGAGGGCCGCCAGCCAAAATTCCATTTGCCAGTTTCATTGCTTCCTCCATTACCCGCGATGGCTCGGCGACTCTTTGTAGCAGTCCGATCTGTTGGGCTCGCGTTGCAGGTATCGGATCCCCAACCAGGAAGAGCTCGGTGAGGTCCCCTTCGCGTACTTTTGTCTTCAGCACATCGGAGATCAATGCTGGCAGCAGACCGCGGCGAGCTTCGGGAAATCCAATGTGCAGATCGCTTGCACCCACCGCCATATCACACGCAGCGACAACTCCTGCTCCCCCCGCGTACGCGCCGCCATGAACGGCAGCGATCGTCACTAGATGAGAAAATCTCAGACTGGCGAGGGTCTTCGCAACGCACTGTGCCGATTCACGCACCAAGTGCATATCAGATGCCTCAGCCAAATCTAGACCGGCGCAAAATACCGGGCCATCCCCTCGAAGAATCATCACTCTCGTTACAACGTCCTGCTCGAGTCGGTCGATCGTTTCGATCAACTCCTTCATCATTGCAATCGAGAGGGCATTGCGTCGCTCCGCGCGGTTCAGCGTAACGACAGCAACGCCCTTTTTCGGAGATTCGGTTTCAATCAAGGAAGGCATAGGTTCCAATTATTAGCCGCCTTGGCGTAAGCCGCGGTTTGTAGGGTTTTCGGATCGGCTCTAGGTCTAGATGTATCGATCGATGACTCGCGGGTCCAACGGGATGCCCGATACCTCGATGTCTGCGATGAGGTCTTTGTACAGGACTGAGTTGGGATCCATCACCGCCTTACCAACCTCAGCCCACTTATGATAGAGCGCAGGGGAAATGGCACGGCCCCTCGAGTGCAGATCTGCCTCCATGTCGAGTGCGTCACCTACGAGCTGATACTCCGAATGCGTTTTGTCGAGCGAGATCGCATAGGCAAGCGATGCGATTGAATAGCACAGTTGATCGAAGATCCCCCCTTCGTCACCGAGCAAATAGCTTTGCTCGATGAAGGTGCGTTGATAGCGAACGATGGTCCACAGAATGCGACGGCCAAGGACTCGGTTGCGTCGGAATCCCTTGCGAATCCAACGCACCTTGCTGGGCGTTGGATCTCGCAATCCATCGAGTGAACCGGGCCATGGGTTGAACGAACCGAGTATACGGCTTGCAACATACCATCCGAAGGCAGCTTTCTGCTTGAGACCAAATCCACCCTTCGCCTCGGCGACTCCGATAGGCTCGAGAAATTCCGTTCGCAGACTGCGGGTCATGGCATTGGGAGCACCGACGTCAGCCAGCACCGGATTGGGTCCTTCGTAGACCGTCGCGATCGTGAACTCATGCATGTTTTCGCCGATATAGTTCTCGATCCACTGATCGCTCGAACCCTCATGATGTCCACCAGATTTGCGTTCCGCATGCCTCTTTTCATCAACATGAACAGAGCGTCCACCCTGAATCTGGTAGGTGTGGATCGCCGTTTGCAAAAGAGCCTTCGTGGCGTAAACCTTGGCGATCATCCCCATGGTTTCATCGCGAACGCCATTGGCAGCCAGGCGAAAGCAGATATCGCCGAGAACGCGGCTGGACAATGCATGGCATACCGCCCGACCCATCCATGTTTGAATGCGTGGCGATTGTCCGATTGGCTTTCCGAAGGTGCTTCGGAACGAAACCCAGCCACCGTGTTTGTTCCGACGCTTGGAATCGTTGGTGTTCTCAACAGCCAAGGGATCTTGAATCAACTGAGCGAGTAATCGGAAGATCTTGGCCGCACTGTTGACGCAGATGCCGCCTCGACCTTTTGCCAAGGAACTGAAAGCTTGAGCAAGCCCTTTGCCTGGCGGACCGAGCAAGCAGTTCACAGGGATCGGGTAGTTAGTCATGCGGAAGCGAGCATTCCATAGATAGTCGAACGATGTCAGTCGGTTCCGAATCATGCGGAAGTTCGGGGTGTCGGCCTTGGGTACTTCGAGGACCATCATCGCGGAGTCCCGTCCCTTGGTGACTCCTTCCCCCTCGAGTTTGAGGACCAAAATACAGATGCCTCCATAGATCACATTGGTGATCGGCCACTTCACGCCGGAGACCAAGTAATGATCACCCTCTCGTCGCGCGGTCAAGGACAGACGACTCGGGTCGGCCCCCACTCCCGGTTCGGTCAGGGCGAACGATCCGAGCAACTCACCGCGAGCCATACGAGGCAAGTAATAGGACTTCTGCTCCTCAGTGCCGAAGTCAAGCAGCGGCGTGACAGGACCGAGAAAATTATGAACCTCGAACATCACCGCCAAGTCCGGATGGATCAGCGTCAAGGCGCGAAGCAATGGCCCCAGGTCTCCAAGTTTCGCGCCGCTACCGCCGTATTGCTTCGGGATTGCGAGGCCAAAGAAGCCTATCCCCGCCAAGCCTTCAATGACATCTTGGCGGAACAGCATTCTCTCATGATCGAGCAGCGTTCCGGTCTTCTTGCGCTGCAACAAGAACTCCATGCTCTTCCCCATCACTGCGGCAACTTCT
>JAGWWZ010000065.1 GCA_018970165.1 Planctomycetota bacterium
CGTCCGAAACCTCGAGCCAGAACGGACCTGAGTTATCAATCAATAATTGCAAAAGATGTCACGGGATAGACAGCGGTGCTTTCGCGTATGAACGTGTCTTCTCTCGCTGGGAAAATGATCCGCACTCACAAGCATACAGCAAACTGCTCAGCAAGGACTCGCAATTGATCGTTGCGAGACTAACTCATGGAACGCTCGACGTTGCCTCGCCGGAATACAAGAAAATACTTCGGGAGCAATGTGTATCCTGTCATGCCAACGAACAGACGCCCGATTCGCAGATCATCGAACATGGGGTGGATTGTTTTGTCTGCCATGGTCCAGCAAAAGCATGGTCGGGTAGGGAGCACTACTCTGGTAAGACGAAGGACAGTCGACGCTTCGAAGGGACGGATCGTCTCAATATGGAATCGCTCGTCGAGCGAGCGAAAATGTGCTCGTCATGCCACGTTGGAAGATTGAATCGCGGGCCGGGCCTGCAAGATCGAGAAGTCGATCATCAACTGATGGCAGCAGGTCATCCTCCGACCTACTTCGATTTTGAACACTATCTCGAACGCTACTTGAAACATTGGGATGTCGACGAGGAGAACAAACGACTCGGGAAGTTTCCCCCTTTTGAGCGATGGCGTGTGGGGAAACTCGTTTCGGCACAAGTTCGCTCGGAGTTGCTGCGAGACCGCGCTGAACGAGCCATAGCCAGTCCGTCATCCACTCCCCATGAATGGCCAGAACTCACCGAGTACAGTTGCTCCAATTGTCATCATCAGTTCGATTCGCAATCTTGGCGACAACAGGTCCGTTCCTCCAACGCATACACCTGGGACGAATGGTATCTGGAGGGAATCGAACTCGCTTGGCCACGGGCCGACGACGAGCAGTTTGTGAAACCTTGGCGCAGCGCCTACGCCGCTCTGAAGAGCAGTGTGGAAAGCCGCTACCCCGATCCAGCAGTCATCCGATCGCAAGCGCAGACAATGATCGACCTGTGCAAACGCGCGATCGAGGCTCCTGTGACTCCGGATGAAACTCTTCTGCGCGAACAGTTGAGAAGTCTATTGGAAGATGAGTCGAAGGTAACGTCCTGGGAAAAGGGGGCACAGTGGGCGACCACCACCCGAATGCTGTCCGATTCTCTTGGCTGGAACAGTGAGGATTTTGCCAAGATTGAAAACGCTCCTGAGAGAGGATTCTTTGGCACGCCGCGCCGCTTTAATGCACTTACTGATTTACCCGCTTACGAGAGCACCGAGTGGTTTCGACCTGACGCCCTTTCCAAGTATCGTCAATCACTGCAGCAACAGCTTGGGCCCAAACCATGAAATCGTTAGTAGATCGTCAGGTCGGCACGCGAATCGCCAAGATGCTGCAAGAAGTGCAGCACAAGTTCGGGTTCGTCAGCGACTCTGAAATCCAGCGCATTGCAACTCAAGTCGGGGAACCTCTGCGGGTCATTCAAGATGTCGTCAGTTTCTTTCCCCACTATCGCAGGTCCAAGCCCTCGACCTGCCAAGTTGCCATTTGTCGCGACATGAGCTGCCGTCTTCGGGGATCGGTTGAAGTGACCGACCACATGCATGCGCTCGCCCAGGAACTCGGTGAGGAGCATTTGGAGATCCATGAAGCCTCGTGCTTGGGTCGTTGCGATCGTGCTCCTGTCATGATCGTCGAAGGTGCTGGGCATGGCCAGGATCTCTATGTCGGACGAGAGGTTGAGGAATACGCGGAAATCGTACAGAAGATTCTTGAAGGGAACAAACCGCCCCCCGATACCGACATGGTGACAGCTCAGGTCACGATCGCAAGAGGTGAGATCGACTGCTATCGTCCTACTGGTGATAAAAAGATCGCACCCTACTCAGCGGTGAAAAAGTTCCTGCAGGACCCGAGTCCTGAGCGAGTCATCCAAGCCCTCAAAACAGCGGGCTTGCTCGGGATGGGAGGCGCAGGTGCCCCCGCCTTCAGCAAGTGGGATGAAGCCCGTACGGCGGTAGGGGAAGCCAAGTATGTCGTTTGCAACGCTGATGAAAGCGAACCGGGCACGTTCAAAGATCGAGACATCCTTCTCGGGGCACCCCACTTGGTGATCGAAGGCATGACGCTCGCTGCTCTTATCAGCGGTGCCAAACAAGGATACATCTACATTCGGCACGAATACCAAGAGCAGATCGATAAATTGCGAAGCTCAATCCTTCAAGCCGAATCCCTTGGAGCATGCGGCGCGAACATTTATCAGAGTGGTCGTTCGTTTCGCTTAGAGGTATTTGTGTCCCCAGGTGGTTATGTCTGCGGAGAACAAACCGCGCTTATCGAGGCTTTGGAAGGAAAACGCTCCGAACCGCGCAATCGTCCGCCGGAACTGCAAACCAATGGCCTTTACGATCAACCGACGATCTTGAACAACGTCGAAACCTTCGCGTGGGTACCATCCATTCTTCTGCGAGATCCCAAAAGCGAAGATCTCGAGAAGGAGAAATCGAGTGCGTCCGACGGGGAGATTGACAAGGCAGGGCTATGGTTCAAATACGCCGGAAAAAATCGCGCCCGAGGCAAGCGATTATTCTCCATCAGCGGAGATCTAAATCAACCTGGAGTCTACGAAGTGCCATGCGGTATTTCCCTCGGGGAACTGATCGAACTCGCTGGCGGCATGAAGGATGGCATGGCTCTACAAGCCGTTGCGCTCAGCGGACCGTCGGGTGGCTTTCTTCCGGCTCTCCTCCCCGAAAAATCGATTCGATTCCCGAAGAAGTTGGACCGCGATGGCAAGGAAACCAGCGAATTCAAATTTCCGCAACTCACTTCCGCTCCCACCGATATTCGCCTCTTGCCCCTCGATATCGATGCTTCACGCGAAATCGGATTCATGCTCGGCGCAGGAATCGTTGTTTATGGAGAGACCGCCGACATTCTCGACCAAACCCTCGCCTGCACGCGATTTTACCAGCGGGAATCCTGCGGGAAGTGCGTTCCGTGCCGCCTGGGATCCCGAAAGATGGCGGATATGGCCGAACGGGTGAAACTCGATCCCGCAGCCATCACCTTGATCCCCCAATTCGTCGAGAATGTCAACCTGCTTTCCCGCATCTTGAAAACGACAAGCATCTGCGGACTGGGGCAAGTCGCAAGCGAACCGCTGCGCACCTACTTCCGATACTTCTATCACTACTCAAGCGACTACTCGAGCGAAGGTTGATCCCAAGCCATGGCAGCAGATGATCCCGACGATTTTGATGTCGAATACATCAGCGCACGCGAAGAAGCGCTTTTCGCACGCGATATCGATGGCCAGTTGATCCGTGTCGCCGATGCAACCCTCACGGACCTCGATCAAGATGTCAACGTCACGATTGATGGAACATCCATCGTCGTCAAGAAAGCGTTGCCGCTGAGAAATTCTCAAGGCGTGTTGGTGGTCAACGATCGCGGAGAACTCGTCCCCAGACCAACCACCATCTACGATGCGGTAAGCCAACTGTATGTGAACACCGTGGACGAGAGTAATCCGGTCCCCGGCACCAATCCTATTCCGGTTCTGTGCCATCGCGAGCACTTGAGTCCCGTCGGTGTATGCAGAGTCTGTCTCGTGGAAATTGAGGAACGGCGCAAGAGCGGTCGTGTCAAGCGAGACTTGGTCTCCAGTTGCACCTACCATGTCAAAGAAGGAATGATCATCACAACGCTGGCGAACAAGGAAAATCCGAAGACGGTGAAAACTCTTCGCGATTCCGTCGCTGTGATCGTCGAACTGCTCGCCTCGGAACATCTCGATGAAAAAACGCTGCGGGCCGTCTCTCGACAACCCAAGCAACATGAGACAAACGAACTGAAGAAATTGGTTCGGCAGTTCCTCCCCAATCAATCCGAGTTGCGATACCAGCCTAGTTCCTTAGCAGGTAGTCGCGGAGTCGATGAATCCTCTGAAATCATCGCTGTCGACCATGATGCTTGCATTCTCTGTCAGCGATGCACTCGAGCCTGCAACGACATCAAGCACAACGATGTCTTAGCACGAGACGGCAAGGGCTATCAGGCGCGGATCGCCTTTGACACGAATCTACCGATGCTCGAAAGCTCTTGCGTTTCCTGCGGCGAATGCGTCATCTCATGCCCCACCGACGCTCTCAAATTCCGTTCCCTGGTGGTGGATAAGCAAGTCGATAAGCTCAAGGATTCCATGGAAGAGATTCGCAAGAAAGGGCGAGGCACCAGCCTGATCGTCAGGCCGGAAGAAATGTTGGAGATACCTATATTCTCCGAAATCCCCTACAAGTTTCTGCAGTTCAACGGTGGCGCTTGCTTGCGGCGTCTTCTGAAACCCGGCGAAGTTCTCTGTCGCGAAGGAGAATACGCCTCGACTGCATACCTCATACAAAGCGGAAAATTTGAGATTCAGTTCAATCGCAAGAGTAAGCCTTCGCCAACGCCGGGAGGCACACCTTCGAACGGTTGGCTGTCTCGACTCCTGGGGCGAAACTCCAGCCCGGCTGTCCCGGTTCTAGCGACCGGAAGCGATGCCAAAAGCAATTCGCAGGAGAAGAAAATCTATCGCGGCGTCGAAGATGTAATCCTCGGGGAAATGGCCTGCCTAAACCGATACCCACGCACGGCCACAGTGGTCGCAGTGGAGGAATCGGAAGTGATCGAAATCGGCAGCAACATCCTCTACATGCTTCAACGAAACCACACCAGCCGAAAAATTCTCAACGAGGCGTACCGTCGTCACGCTCTCAACTCCGACTTGGAACGATTACCCATCTTCCAATACTTCACGAAGGAGGAAGCAAAAAAAATTGCCGCGGGCGTCGAACTGATGAGCGTCGAACCCGGGCAACCCATCTTCCGCGAAGGAGAAATCGGTGAAGATCTCTTCTTGGTACGACTGGGCTATGTGAAGGTCAGTCGCATGCAAGGAATGAGAGAACAAATCGTTAACTATATCGGCCCCGGTAATCTTGATGGGGGCATCGGTGTGTTTGGAGAAATCAGTGCTCTGACAAGACTAGACATGCAAGAACTGGCTGATGCGTGCCAACAATATGGGTATGTACCCGGGGTGCGCACCTCCTCATGCACAGCCCTGGACCACGTGGAATTGGTCCGCATTAGCGGTAAGCAGTTGGCGGGAATCGCAGGTAGCAATCCCGCATTCAAGAAAGCCCTCATCGAGAGGGCTCACCAACTCTTGGAACTGGATTTCAAGCGAGAACCGAGTGACAATACCACGATGGCCAGTTTCGTCTCGCAAGGCCTTTACAATGCTCAAAGCCTGCTCGTTCTCGATCTCGAATCCTGTACTCGCTGCGATGAATGCACGAAAGCCTGTGCCGATGCTCATGGTGGGGAAACCCGCTTGGTCCGCGAAGGTCTTCGATTCGAAAATTTTCTCGTAGCGACCAGTTGCCGATCCTGCACCGATCCCTACTGCCTTGTGGGATGCCCAGTCAACGCAATTTTCCGAGAAGGAAATAAAGAGATCGTCATCGAAGACCACTGCATCGGTTGTGGCCAGTGTGCCACCAACTGCCCATACGGCAATATCACGATGTACGGTCATCAAGAAGGATACAGAATCGAGGGGAACGAAAAGATACCCGTGATTCGTCAAAAAGCTGCTACATGCGACCAATGCAAGAGTATCGGTGGATCACCAAGATGCGTTTACTCCTGCCCTCATGACGCCGCGTTCCGCATGACCGGAGAACAACTTCGCAAAGCGGTCCTGACCAAAAACTGAAAAGCGGACGGCTTTGCTCGTGCTTGACCAAGTAGTTCATGCAACGCAAGCAATGACTTGCCAATTGCTTGTCCTGTCGCCGAAGCGAAGCCCGAGTCACTCTTTCTCTGGAAGAATCCTCGGGCCGTCTGTCTGATAGCGACCAGCGCCCCCTTGATACAAGCCTCCATGGGACCACAAGAGCCACGTCTTCCTCTGAAAGAAACGGCCTGAGTAATCCAATCCCACGGTCCCTTCGTAAATGTATCGTCGTTCACCCCAGAAGCGAAAAGGAGTTCCACCCCCAACGTATCCCAGGGAGTGGTAGCAGTCCGGACTCGGCTGAGCAACCAGACGAACGCAGTAGGGATAGCCTGCTCGCTCCATGCCCGGCTCACAGTAACGACCGTACCTTTTCCCAGCACCCATCTCCCTACCCCGCCCCTCCAGCGAGTAGGTAGACTCCAACGAGTCATCTCGGTTACCGAGAACAGTGAAAACCTCAGCTTTGGGTTTGAACGGTTGGGCTCGAAAAGTTGCGAACACCGGACCGGACGACTCAGGGGAAGGATTCATCTCAGCGACCAAAGATTCCAAATCACCCTTCTTGCCGGTCGGCTCGGAAGATCCAGGAAGCGTCACCGTGCGAACAGGAGGCCGCAACCGCTTCGGATCAGACTCCTCAGTGCGTGCATTCTTGTTTTCAGAGGGCACTCGATCGTCCCAAGCTGCTGCATGCTGAACAGCAGCAACCAAGACGAACCAAGCGGAAATATAACAACGCATTGTCCCATGCCTCGAAGCACGCTTTCTTGACCCACACCACACGTTCCATCGGCGAAATCGATCAAAACGGTTCAATCAATAACTTTCGCACGCGACAATCGATTTCTACGATACAGATTAGTGGAAAACTGAGCGTAATCGCTTCATTTTGACACGAATAAAGATCGGGAATCCCACCTCTCGATTCCGGGCAGATCTTAAGCATTTGTTTCCTTGTAGCGAGCGTAATCGTTAGGGCCCATTCATCAGGTGGATTAACTTATCCATCTTCTCCCATTTACTCGATCGCTATCTTTTGAGATGGGCTATGCTTCCGCAACACAGTCGTTGCTGGATGATCTTGCAGGATGACTTGAACGGTGAAGGTCTTTCTTACGTTAATGCCTACACGACCTCGGGTGAGATATGTTGGATCTCAAGCCTGACCAACAACATCCTTATCGGCCACGGCTCGTTCTTGGACTTTTGGTCCTGGCAGTCTTGCTTGGGTCATTGCTCACCCTGCTGATCGCCTTTATTCAATGGGCACAGACCGATCAGGCGCGATGGTTCTACCTTGGTCTCGATGGGATGCAGTGGTATCCATTCTATGCGCTGGGGTTGCTCGTTTTCCTTTTTGCAGCATTCTTGGTCTTCAAGCCCAAGCTCCGAACGACTGCGATCTTAGGCTCGGGACTGCTCCTGCTTTTGTTTGGCATGTCCTGGTTTATTCGAATTGAATCGTTTCGAGGGGATCGCACTCCTCGCTTTGCGTGGAAATGGACTCCATCTGCAGAGGACCAGGTCAAGCAATACCTCATTTCCAATCGTTCGCGAGTAGTATCTGCACCGAGTATTCCCTACGAGCGATTCGCCCCAACAGCGAGCGATTATCCGGGCTTCATGGGGCCCGATCGGAACGGGAAGTTGGTTGGGCGAAACCTATCGAAACGATGGCAGGATCATCCTCCGAGTTTGCTTTGGCGACATCCTGTCGGCTTGGGCTGGTCGAGCTTTGCGATCCAGGGAAGTGTCGCAGTCACGCTCGAACAACGCGAAGAGAATGAGTGCGTTGTCTGCTACGATTTGTACAGCGGGACGGAATTGTGGGTGTATGAAGAGCCCATTCGCTTTCGAAACGAACACGGGGACGGCCCACGCACCACGCCAAGTATACTTGCCGATCGCGTGTACACATGTGGTGGTACCGGTGTTATCTGCTGCTTAGATTTGGCTACGGGTACACTGTTGTGGAAACGAAACCTCATCGCGGATGCGAGCGGATCGCCCCCTTTCTTCGGTTGGTCTTGTTCCCCGCTCATTTCAGGTTCCGAATTAATTGTCACCCCTGGTATAAATCCTAATGGAACAATCGTCGCTCTTGATTTGGAAACAGGTGTCGAACGTTGGCGAGGGGGTGGCGACAGCACTTCCTATGCTTCACCCACCGTTGCCAGCCTGTGCGGTGAACTGCAGTATCTGACTTTCAACGGAGAAGGGCTCAGAGCCTTTGCACATGGTGGTAGGTCCCTCTGGTTTGCTCCCTGGTTAACGCAGGGGGACTCCAAAGTCAATGTTGCGCAACCGATCATCGTAGACCGCGGCGGATCATCCGCGAACGAGCCGGCCCGAGTATTGATATCTTCCGGCTACGATATGGGGACAACCCTGTTGGAAGTTCGTCGTTTCAAGGGTGAATGGAAGGTCGATACAGTGTGGAAGAGCAAGCACTTAAAGTCGAAGTTCTCCAATTGCATGATTCATAACGACCATATTTACGGACTGGACAATGGATTGCTTACCTGTATCCGCCTCACCGATGGCGAACGCACATGGAAGAAAGGTCGCTATGGCCACGGACAGTTGCTCATGGTCGACGGACGATTGCTGATACAATGCGAATCTGGGGAGGTTGCCCTTGTGGAAGCCAACCCGGATAACCATGTTGAAGTAGCTCGTTTTCAAGCATTGGATGACAAGACTTGGAATCACCCTGCCCTGGCTGGCAACATCCTTGTCGTCCGCAACGATCATGAAGCTGCCGCATATCAGCTGCAACCAGTATTGCAGATACACTGAGCAACGACTTAGGGTGTCGGCTGCTGTGGCGCGGTTGGTTCAGCGGCCCCTTCTCCCTCTTTCTTCTCGGACTCTACCCATAATTCCTGCGTCTCAGGGTGATAGCGGTAGACCTTACCCTCTGGAAGTTTTGGTAACTTGATCTGCGTTCCGATGATCTCTCGCATGTACTCTTCGTGGCTCTTGGGGTGACGGCCATTGAGAGCAACGAAAGCGTTGAGCGTATGAGGAATCTGAATCTCGAAGACGATCTTTTCTTTGGTTCGGAAGTATGCCGCAGCAGGTCCGGATACGAACGTAGCAGGATTGTATTCCGAGCCACCCTCGAGCGAGCGGCCTTGAGCACCGACACCAACTCCTGCTTTCTGATCAGGGATCTCCGGTTTCTCTTCCGCCGCCGCTTTGGCGGCAGCTTGGGCAGCAAGTTGCTGATTCACTTCCTCCTCAGGCTTGCAACCGGCGAATACCGCGAGCGACATACCAACTGTGCAAGCCAACCACACGCGAAACAATTCCACCGAAACATGGCACCGTTGTACAGACGTCCATCTCATCGTTTTTTGCTCCCCTCGTCACTAGCCAAATTCGCTTCTTGCCCACGCAATTCTTAAACATCATAACGGTGCGATGTTTACGTTGGGAGCATGTATCTGCCGGGAATAAGGGCGTACATTAGGGAAATAGCCCCTCAATTCGAATGACCATTCCCTGTTCATTCACTTGTTCCACCCTTCCGATGATGAGCCAATAAGCCTGCTCTGCCCGTTCGCCCATCTCACGAATCCGGCTTGCGACCGCTTCGTCCGAGATCTTCCACTGAGCAACGCGCGATCCGATACTCAGGAGCGGATCCACCACGCAAATCCCTTCGGAATCAATATTTGCTTCAACCGCAATAGCTTCATTCGAAATTGAACGGACAGGCCAAACGACAAGCTCGAAAACTTCCGGTGGATAGAGTTCAGCAAAGCGTCCCGATGCAGCCTCCTGAAGCGACTCGCGATACCAATCCGTTTCCAGGAGCATCCTAAAGGAGTCCGGGATGTACACCGATGTATCCGACATGGCGATTGAATCTAGCCAGATTTCGGCGAGACGAAGGGTCTCTTGGTAAACGTCCCACTCCCGCTCATTCCAAGCTTGGCTTGGCTCCGACTCCCATGTGTCTCGTATCGATCGAATGGATTCAACGATCGCATCGGTGCGTTGCAAAATATCAGCATCCGAAGATGGTTCTTTCAGGATCGAATCAAGCAGCGAAAGATCCAGCGGCTTGGCGTCCGAGGGCTCCATGTCTGCTGGCACTTCGACGTCGGCTGGCACTTCGACGTCTGCTGGCACTTCGACGGCAACCTCAGTTCTGTTCGATGCCGGTTTGTCCGACATCTCCTCGGTTGGCCCCAATGAGCTTCGGCCCAAACGCTCCTCTTCTGCACTCTCGATGGATTCATCCGATTGGTGCTCGGAAGGGTCTCCTGCAATCATCGATTCGTCTGGCGTCTGCTCGATGGAAGATGGCTCATCCTCGGAAGATGGCTCATCGTCCACAGCATTCCCTGTTCGGGAATCGTCTAGTCTCGTTTGGGGTTTGGAACGACTAAGATTCGGAAAGTCCTTGGATCTTCCTCCCAAGACTCCGAAATCGCGATTCCCTCGCATGCTTGGGTCGGTGTCTAGATAGGTCTTGAATTTGCGTTGCTGTGGCCCTCGTAAGGCTTCCGGAACAACCCAAGGAACATACTGAGCAACCGTTGGACCTGCATTCCCAAGATCGCGCCCCAACCCGTACCATAGAATCGCGATGGAGATCGGGACCGCACTCAAGCCACCGAGAATCGGCGGCACGATCTTGCTTAGTAGTGAAGCTTCCTGGCGTTTGGGCCTCGGTTTCGCCGCGATTCGTTGCCAATCATGCGTAGTCCCATCGACCTCGCTCTCTTCAGATTCAGCGCTTACGTCAGCTTGATTCTCCTCGGTAGCGTTCGCGTCGATGTTGTCGGACTCGGTCCATTCAGTTTCGTTGGACTCAGCTTTGTTTTCCGCGAGATGATCGGAAGCCACTATGTCACGAGTTGCCTCACCCGGATCTACAGTACATTCCTCACCGCAGTGCGCGCAGATTGTCGTGGGCGATTCGGCCTCATCGATTTCGAAAGAATGGGAGCAACGCGGGCAAATAACTTGAGACGACATGAATGAACGTAGAGCCAGATCGGCAAGGGGCTTGAAAAGTTTCGAGATACTCCATTCTCGCATAAGTTGAGAATGTTTACAGTAAAGAATAACTGGTTCCTGCAGACTTTACTCGATGGATAGGTGGCGGTTGGCTGTCTTCTCTTGGGGGCCTTTTTCAGGCAATTTTATGGTTCGCGATACGCTGGATTCTTGGCCTAGTTCGATAGATATTCCCATGCCATTGTCTCCAGTGACCAGCACCTCCCGGGACATCTTGGTAGAAAAAATACTCGTCGAGGTTCCATCGTCTTCCGGGACAGTGATCGAGGCATTGATGTGGTTGCGACTGGGCCGGCTCGATCCGGCTCATGGAATCGTCCAAGATGCTACCCATGGACTGGCCGCCTACGTCCATGGCATGTTGCATCGGATGGAGGGAGACTTTTGGAATGGGAACTATTGGTTTCGCCGTGTGCGAGACCAGGGGCTGGAGAGTCGAATTCGAGATGTTTTTCGGGAGCGGGGATGCTCATGTCCCTGGGACGGTGACTCCGAGAACCATAGTTTCGATCCCGTAAAATTCACGGAGGCATGCGAGGGTTGGTGCAGTGATCGGAGTACACAAAAAAGCGATCGCGAAGCGGAATTGCAGGGGATTGCTCTGGTCGAGTGGGAAGCCGTCTGGGAGAACGCTTTGAATTCGTTATCCTGATGCAAATATGTCTAAAGAATCTCGCCAATCAGTACCTCGCAAATTGCAGTGCCCAACGTGCCGTCGCATGTTCGAACCGGACATGACGGCGTCCTGGATGCCTTTTTGCTCGTTGCGCTGCAAGATGGCGGACTTGAATCGCTGGTTCGACGAAGATATCGGTCTGCCGGTCCACGCGTCGACCGACGATGAACAGGACGATGGCGAACCACCACCACCGCCCACTCGCCGAGAGTGGAGTTTTGACTGAGCCCCTTATCAGGATTGATTGGGAAGAGAAAACATCATGACGGACAAAGTTCCCCAAGACGCTGCGGTCCCGCGCATGACCGTAGATTGGTACCGATCGACCCCTTGGTGGCGACTGGTCAGTCACGCGATCGCAATCTCTTGGCGAGCATCACATCTCCTCCTTTGTGCGGCGGGATTACTCGCTACTTGGTTCTTGACTTCAATCGCTTTTTGGTTGTTTCAGCCCGAACAAGTCGATGCGCCGGAGCGATGGGTGGAACCCGCTCGCAACATTCCCGCCTTGGCACCCTTTGATCGCGAGCTTTCGGAAGTCGTACAAGCGATGACCGGAGCCGAAGATAACAAGTCGTCCGCGTCATGGTATGGACGATCGCCGGACTCGTTCCTGCAAGTCTGGCGGCGATACCTCCAGTACCCGTATCAGGCGCTCGAATCGCTCACCCTTCGAAGAGCCGCGTACCTTCTTTTCTGTTCCCTTTCTGTGATCGGGGTTTGGTCGTTTGTCGGTGGCTGCATCGCCCGCCGTTCGATCCAAGAGTTCGGTACTCGGATCACCGCTCCCTGGTCGGATACTGTGAGACTGGTGACCAGCCGTTGGGTTTCTCTTGCTTGGTCGTCAGCTATGCCCGTTGCGCTGATCTTGATGTGTTGCTTGATCCCGCTGTTGCTAGGGTGGTTTTCCAACATTCCGTACGTTGGCCCCTGGATCGCAGGCTTGCTGATGATCCCGCTCGTTTTCCTGTCGCTCGGGTTGGGCTGGTGCGCTGCGGTCACACTCTTTGGGTTTCCTCTTTCGGTGGCTGCGATCGTATCGGAAAAGAATGCAGACGCCTTCGACGGCGTCTCGCGAGCTGCGGCTTACTCCTTTCAAAAACCCGCTACATTGATTCTGGCCGTGATCGGGGCGGAATGGCTGGGGCACTTTGCGGGCGGCATGGTTTCCGTAGCGGTCAACACCGGGTTTTCGGTCTTGGAGCGAGCATTCAACCTGGGTGCCTCTCAAGACCTTTTGGGCCAGGGAACCCTCTGGGAAGGTTTGATCGCTGGCTTCGTACCTCTCATAGTGACCGCCTTTGGATTCAGTTTCTTCTGGTCAGCTTCATCCGCCATGTATCTGGTGCTTCGCAAAGAAGTCGACAACACGGAGTTCGATCTGATCGATATGGATGCTCCGGACCTACCCAAGCCCCTTCCGACTTTGCCAACCGCTCCCAATGCGGATTCCAGGAGTTCGCCAATCAGTTCCGAAACTTCCTCAACGCCCCCCTCCTCCTCCCCAGAACCATCAGCCGGTTGACCAAACAAGCCCGTTCCGGACGAGCGGATGAACATGTTTGTTGAATCATGGGTATTTCGACGGTATAACTGGTTGAAATACTCTTACTCCCCTTTTCCGTATTATCTATGGTCGGTGGACCTGTCGGCTTGCTCGCGATGCCAATCACCCGCCTTTTAGGTTTAGGGCTGGCTTTTGCATGGATTTGCATGACTGCAAGTCATTCCGCCGAGGCCGGTTGCGGTTTTCACGGCGCTTCCCAGTCACACTTAGTTCACTTACCACAACGCGCCGGGGAGTTGTCCCTGAAACTTTATGTCCAGTACTCAGCAGGGGGAATGTCCTTTTCCTTTTTCCCCCCCGTGCCACCTTGTCGCGGTCCGCATTGCGGTGCTACTCCCCGGATGAAGCCAATAGGAACCAGTTCCTGGGCTTTCCGCCTTACCGGTTCCTTCGCGACCGATTCTGTCGAGAAACAACCCCGGGTCGATGCGAACCGTGACCGAAATGAGGATCATCCGCAGTCGGTTTACGCTCCTCGGGGGAGCATCGCAACTATGGAACATCCTCCGAAACTCTGCCTCGCGTAAGTCCCTGCGCGCATCGCGGCCATTGAAGTCTTCTTAGTCTTACTGGCCTTCGAACTCTTCGGGTTGATAACCTCACATCGGTATCAGCCTGTTCCCGTTCCGACAATATCTGGTTCCGAGCCAAGCGGCATTCATTTCGCGAGTCACGGTTATGTCATCGTCTGAATCGTCCACACCTGCCCCGGTTCCCGACAAGTTCGCTCATTTGCTTGAGGGGAAGCCGACGAAACCGAAACTGACGGTCACCCCCAGGACGCGGATTCTGTTAACGATTGTGCTGACACTTTTTTCGCTGTTGCTGGCCAACGGATTGTATTTGTCGGGAGTGACCTTCTCGGAGTATTGGTTCCAACGCTCATTCCAAGACTTGTTTTATCACTACATGTTCTTGGCCCACCTCGTTCTCGGGTTGATCATCGTTCTCCCGTTTTTGGCGTTCGGTTTTTATCACTGGCGAGCCTCCTATAAACGCCGCAATCGCCGTGCGGTGCGTATTGGCTATGCTTTGTTGATCTCGGGTATCATCGTTTTGGTGAGCGGGATCCTCCTCATCAAACTCGGAAACTTCCAGTTCATGCGGGGCGAACTCGGGAAGAAGATCGTGTATTGGGCACATATTGTGACGCCACTCGTCGCGATGTGGCTGTATTGGCTTCACCGTTTGGTAGGGCCCCGGATTCGTTGGGTGATCGCCCAACGCGTCGGTTTGGCAACTGCTGTCTTTGTCGGACTGATGCTGGTCGCGCAGACCCAGGATCCTCGCAAATGGAATCGACGAGCGCCGGCCGATGGCCAAAAGTATTTTGAAAACTCTCTAGCCAGCACGCGTGATGGCGGTTTCATCCCACAACATGTGTTGATGAACGATGAGTACTGCAAGAAGTGTCACCAGGACATTTATGACGACTGGTTTCACAGCGCGCACCATTTCAGTTCCTTCAACAACCCAGCTTACTTGTATGCAGTACGCGAAACGCGCAAAGTGTCGATGGAGCGCGATGGCAATGTGCATGCAGCAAGATTCTGCGCGGGATGCCATGACCCGGTTCCATTCTTCAGCGGCGCGTTCGACAACCCACACTACGACGATGTGAATGATCCGACGAGCCAAGCAGGGATCACATGCACCGTCTGCCATGCGATCACCGAATTGGAATCGACGCGCGGCAATGGCGACTACATCATCGAAGAACCGCAACACTACCCATTCGCCTACAGCGAAAACCCCATTCTTCAGCAAGTCAACATGCTGATGGTGAAGGCCAAACCTGCGTTCCACAAAGCGGAGATGCTTAAACCGGTTCACAAGTCTGCCGAGTTCTGCAGCACCTGCCACAAGGTCCATCTGCCGTACAACCTAACTAAATACAAGGAGTGGGTACGAGGTCAGAATCACTATGATTCCTACCTGCTCAGTGGCGTCTCAGGGCATGGCGCTCGCAGTTTCTACTATCCAGAAACAGCTCAAACCAATTGCAATGGTTGCCACATGCCCTACCGCGAATCCGAGGATTTCGCGTCCAAACCACATCCGGAAACTGGAAAACGGGTCGTTCACAATCACTTTTTCCCAGGTGCGAACACAGCGCTTCCGCATTGGCGAGGAGAAGATGAATATGTCGAGTTGGCCCGCTCGATCCTGAAGGGCTGTGCCCGTGTCGATATCTTCGGTATTCGCAAGGATGGAGACATCGACGGCGAACTCTCCGCTCCCCTGCGACCCGATATTCCAGCTCTACAAGCGGGAAATCCATACTTGATCGAAACCGTGATACGAACGTTGAAGATGGGACATCACCTGACGCAAGGGACGGTCGACTCCAACGAACTGTGGCTCGAAATCCAAGCGAAATCTGGAGATCGAGTCATCGGCATCAGTGGCGGCCGCACGAAAGACGAAGCGGTGGATGAATGGTCTCACTTCGTGAATAACTTTGTGATCGATCGCAATGGCGACCGGATCTCGCGCCGCAACGCCCAGGATATCTTCATCGCTCTCTATGATCACCAAATCCCGCCAGGCGCCGGCCAAACGGTCCATTATCGACTCGAAGTTCCCCAAGATGTCGATCAACCGATCGAGGTAACGGTCAAGCTTAACTACCGCAAGTTCGATCGCGGCTATATCGACTTCATGGACAAAGCTTATCGCGAAGGGGACAATGAGTTCAAGAACCGGGATTCGGGAGTGAACCATTTGCCGATCACTGTAATTGCAGAGGATCGGATCGTTTTTCCGGTAATCAAACAGGACGGCTCCACGGTTGAAGCCACCGAGACTGGAAAGCCCCCCATCGAGCCGACTTGGCAACGTTGGAACGACTACGGGATTGGGTTGTTCCTGAATGGCACCTCCCAACTCAAGCAAGCCGCAGAAGCTTTTACGCAAGTCGAAAAGTTGAAGCGTTACGATGGTCCGTTGAATATGGCCCGCGTATTGTTTGCGGAGGGGAACCTCGATGGAGCAACCGCAGCGTTAGCTCGCGCTGCGGAAATGGATCCTCCTCCACCACCTTGGACTATGGCTTGGCTCAGTGGTGAAGTTGCACGACAGCAGGGGCAGTTCGATGTAGCTGCGCAGAACTTCTATTCCGTTCTGTACGATGTCAACGATCAGCGTTCCAAGAGACAATTCGATTTCTCATTCGACTATGTAGTTCGCAATCAACTCGGCGCGACCTATCTGGACTTGGCTCTTGCAGCACAAAGCAGTGATGATCTCGACAATTACAAGGATTACTTGGCATCCGCACGTTCGGAGTTTGAACGTGTTCTGACCCTGGATAGTGAAAACCTCATGGCGCATGCCAATCTCACAACGATCTACGAGCGTTTGGGAGATGCCGCCAAAGCAGAAGAGCATCGGTTGGCGAACTTGAAGTACAAACTCGACGACAACGCGAGCAATCTGGCGAGACGACCTGCTCGTCAAAAGTATCCAGCCGCTAACAAGGCAGCCGAGGCACTTGTCATCTATTCGCTGCAACGGCCCGGTGCTCCAGGCCTGCCGACGGACGAAGCGCGCGAGCAAGTCGCCAAGGGAGAGCCCAGTCGTGAGTCTCTTGGCGGCCAATAGCGTTTTACTCTCCTCTCTCCTTTCTGACGCGTACAGACTGTTCCATGGCCAAGAAGAAAAAACCGCAGACGACTACAACTCCCGAAACCGAAGACGACTCCATCATCGGTCGCATGTTCTGGCGATCCGTGGCAGTCATCGCTGCCGTTGCATTGTTGGGTCTCGGAGTCTATTCGTTTTGGCCCAAGGACGAGAAGAAGATTCAAGAGAAGAAGACGGCGACAACTCTACCTCAAGAACGGAGATCAACGGCGGTTGCGGCGCCCGAGATACCATTCGCAGACATCACATCCGAAGCAGGTCTCGATTTCGTTCACTACAACGGCCAGCAAGGGGAGCGATTGCTACCCGAGACGATGGGTGGTGGGGCAGGATTCTTTGATTACGACAACGATGGAGATCAGGATATTCTCTTCGTGAATTCGAGCGATTGGGCATGGGGCAATCGAAAGGCTGACAATCCTAAACCCACCATGCGAGTCTACCAAAATGACGGGCGAGGGAAATTCAACGATGTCACCAAAGAGGTCGGGCTCGATGTAACCTTCTACGGTATGGGACCTGCCTTTGGAGACTTCGATAACGATGGTTGGGTCGATGTCTTCATCACTGCAGTCGGCCTCAATCATCTATACCGAAACGATCATGGCAAGTTCGTTGACGTCACTGAGCAGATGGGAGTCGCGGGAGTACCGACACAGTGGAGTTGTCCGGCGATGTGGTTCGATTACGATCGCGATGGGAAACTCGATCTGATCGTCGGTAACTATGTCTCTTGGAGTCGCGAAACCGACCTTTCGCTGGCTTCGACAATCGTTGGTATGGAGCGGTCCTATGGCCAGCCAACCAACTTCGACGGTTCCTACATGTACCTATACCATAACGATGGGGATCGCTTTAGCGAGGTAGGTGAAAAAGCTGGCCTGCATGTTGTGAACCCAGCGACACGTATCCCGGAAGCCAAGGCACTGGGGATCGTGCTGCTCGATGCTAACCACGACGGATGGCCGGATGTCTGCGTCGCTAATGATACGGTCCGAAACTACCTGTTCATCAACAAAAAGGATGGAACCTTCGAGGATCAAGCGATTGGTATGGGAGTCGCACTGTCTCGAGATGGCAGCGCAACCGGAGCCATGGGGATCGACTCAGCAAATTATCGCAACGATGACTGCTGCGGTATCGTGATCGGAAACTTTGCAAATGAACAGAACAGCCTCTACCTCAGCGATGGACTGAAACCGAGTTTCACCGATGTCGCTTCCACCACAGGCTTTGGTCCACAATCACGTTTGCGCCTGACGTTCGGAACATTCTTTGCAGACTTGGACATGGACGGTCGACTCGATATCGTCTGCGCGAACGGCCATCTCGAGCCCGAAATCCAGAAGATCTATCCCACGCAACAATACGAACAACCCCCGCAGTTATTCTGGAACGCAGGGAAAAAGCAAGTGACTCAGTTGGTGGCGATGAACGGGGAGAAAACACGCGAAGCATTTCAAAAACCAATGGTGGGCCGCGGAGCAACCTACGCCGATATCGATGGGGATGGCGATCTCGATCTGTTGCTGGTCGCTAATGGCGGTTCCCCACGATTACTGCGCAACGATTCGAAAAACGAAAACAACTGGCTGCGCGTTCGATTAAACGATCGCGCCAAGACCGGTGCAATCGGTGCAACGATCACGATCCCTCTCGCAAACGGCGATAAACTGGTGCGTTGCATCAGTCCCACACGTAGCTATTTGTCTCAAACAGAACTCACCGCGACGTTTGGACTTGGCAACCAGTCGCCAAAAGACATGCAGATCGTCTGGCCAAACGGAGAACAGCAAACCCTGCCCATCGATCGGGTAAACACCCTAATGATCATCGATCAGCCTGCTGGGTGACAAATATTTCCCTGCAGTAGGCTTCTCTCACTATCTATCGCCCGTAGCCATTGGGGTAGCTGTTACCAGGTGGCGGGTAAGGGGCTTGTTGGTTTGGCCACTGCTGGTACTGCCATTGCTGATTGGAACCGCCATAGGCCGGCGGATACTGGTTCTGCTGAGGTACATTCGGGTTGTAGTATCCGTTGCCTTGCCCTGGACTCTGTCCCCATCCGGGTTGATTCGCCGGGAAGCTAGTGCCGTATTGAGAAGGTGATGTTTGCTGGGCCGGCTGCTGATAGGGGTTGTAAGGAGCCTGAGTAAACACACCTGGAGGGTTTCCGTTCCCCGGTGCCGATGTTCCGTTCCAACCTTGGACCTTGTTGCCGAGGTCGTTGACTAAATCCTGTTTGACTTGGCTGGCCTTATCGCGATGGAACTTGAATTGAGGCATGCCTTCACGCCAATCGAGCGTCAGGATACCGGTCGCCATCAGAATGGCTCCGCCGATCAGCAGAAATCGAAATCCAGTCGGATTCGAAGCGATCGTTCGCACCGGCGCCGGTGCCGCGTACAAGGCTGCCTCGATCAGACGATCTTTGGTTGTCTTTTTTCTACGCGATCGAGCCATCGCTTCGCGCCCTCCGTTGGTGCGCATGAATGCGCCATTTTTCGGATGACGCCCCTTGCAAATCCCAGAATGACTTAGCTTGTACGAAAACTAGCACTTAGACCGCAAGCCGAATCGGATCGTGTATACTCAAGGATCCCCATTTGAGGGCCCTGCCATGTATCCTCCCTATCCAGCCAATCCTGCGAACTCGCGCCGCGCAAGGACTGCCTTCGCGTGGAAAGTGTTCCATGTCATTGGTTTATTGGCATTCTGGCTTGCTAGCACATCATGCCTTCTTTGGAATCCGATTCGAGCCCAGGAAGTATCCGCGGAATCCGCAGGGACAACAACGGTCAGCTACACCGAGGGTGTTAAGCCCATCCTGCGGGAGCGATGTTTTGCATGCCATGGAGCGTTGAAGCAGGAGTCCGGGTTGCGGCTGGATACCGTAGGTTCGATACATGGCGCGGGAGTCGTGACTCCAGGCAACGGGACCGAAAGTGAATTGGTGCGTCGGATTATGTCGAAAGACCTATCGGTGCGTATGCCCCCGGAGGGCGCGCCGTTAACCGCGATGCAAGCCGCTCTGGTGGAACGATGGATCAACGAAGGGGCAGTTGCACCATCCGACGATGCGCCCGAAGAGGATCCCGATAAGCATTGGTCATTTCAACCGCTGACGCGACCGAGCGTACCTTCAAGCATCGAGATCGGTTCCGATCATCCGATCGATGCATTCTTGATTGCGAGGATGCGACAAGCAGGAGTCTCGCCGCGTCCGCTTGCTAGTCGGGAGGTCTGGTTGCGCCGAGTCACTCTCGATTTGACGGGGCTTCCGCCAACCACGGAGGAGATCCAAGCCTTTCTCGCAGATGACACGATCGACGCGTATGAACGTGTCGTGTCGCGATTGCTCGATTCACCCCGATACGGTGAGCGTTGGGGCCGACACTGGATGGATGTCTGGCGCTATGCCGATTGGTTTGGCCGCCGAGGCGTGCCCGATGTCTGGAACAGCGCTCCCCAGGTTTGGCGATGGCGTGATTGGATCGTTCGGTCGCTTAACGAAGATGTCGGATACGATCGGATGATCCAGCAGATGCTGGCCGCCGACGAGTTGCATCCTGAGGATCCCGAGTCGGTTGTGGCTACCGGCTATTTGGTTCGCAACTGGTACGCACTCAATCCCAATGATTGGATGCGCAATATTGTTGAGCACACGAGCAAAGCGTTTCTCGGGTTGACGGTCCAATGTGCGCATTGCCATGACCATAAGTACGACCCGATCCGCCAAGAAGACTACTTTGCCATGCGAGCCTTCTTCGAACCGATCTATGTTCGACAAGATCGTCGAGCTGGCGAAGCCGAGCCCGGTCCCTTTCAAGACTACGAGTACAGTACTCTTCGCAAAGTACAACGCTTGGGTTACGTCAGTGTCTTTGACCAAAAGCCTGACGCGCAGACATGGCTCTATACAGGAGGCGATGAACGAAATCGCCAGGCCGATCGCGGTTCGATCCCTGCATCAGTGCCGAGTTTTCTTCAATCTGCGTGGGTTCGCAATATCGAACCGATCGAGTTGCCGGTAGCTCGATGGTATCCCGGCCTCCATCCGGATGTTCAAACGACTGTCTTAGCGGATATGGATCGTGAACTCGAATCGGCTCGCAGCGAACTGCAGCAGGCTCGCGACCAACTCGCGAAGTGGGAAACCGATCCCGCAATGGCACAAGAACGATTGGAAGCGATTGCTCGTGCCATGGAAGCCAAGAAAGTCTTGGATACCAACGTCGAATCCAACTCCCACCGCAATTCGCGGACATTCCCGGCTAGCAAGGGGATCGTCTTCGATGGCCGAGCAGGCCGTCGAATGATCCACCATCCGCTTCATTCGCTCCCCTCATTGAGCCATGGCTCGAGCGTTTCCTTCATTGTCGCTCCATTCACTTCGGCGCACCTCAATGTTCAACTGACTCGAAATAGCGTTACAGGTGCGACGGCAACGTTTGTGGGTTTCGAGAATGGCAAGATCAAGGCTTACCGGCCCGGCACATTCGACGAGTTCGATGTCGCGGAATTCCAACTCGACTCAGTTCGTGACCGCGGCCCCTTCGAAGTTCGCATCTCGATCGATCGGGATAAGGATCAAGGGATTCTGAGTCTGCGTCACACCGGATCGGACACTCCCACGGTAAATAATGTACCTATCGCATTGCACGGTTGGGACCCTGCAAATCATCCCGAACAAGGGGTTTTGATCGATGCCCGCCCCGGAGCTTGGGGATGGTTTGACGATTTCGTCGTGAGAAGTGCCGATGGCAATGAACTCTATCGTTGCGACTTCGAAGGAACTCTGGAGAACGATCCTCAACGGAAGTTCGAGGTCGGAGCCGAACTGGTCGGGCTCGATGGGTGGGAAGCGAACGCGACCTATAACCAGGCAGGCGGTTCCTCGACGATCGCTGATCTCATTCCCGATTCCTACACGGCGAAATTGCGAGAGACTTGGGAACAAGCGGATCGCATCGCCAATCGATGGCAATTACAGGTTGATGCGGCGACTGCCAAGCTTCAATGGGTCGAAGCTCGACGCGCGGATTGGATCGCGAGAACACTCGCCGAGCAATGTCGTTATGGCAGCCAGGACAACTCTGCTACCGCGCTGAACGATTTAGCGCGCGCTGCTCATCGCACAGGGCATCATCTGCGACGATTCAAGGGTGGCTATCGCCTATCCAAAAGCCGATGGGAATTGGCGTCCGTCGAAGCGCTCGCGCTGGATGCTGCCGATCGCGATAAGAAACTGACCTCGACACGTACGGAACTGCGTCAAGCGGAAATCGAATGGCAACGATTGTCAGCTCAATCGCTGGATGCGAATGCCGAGTCGTACGAGCCACTCAGCCGCCAATATCCTCGCACCAGCACCGGACGCCGGGCTGCTCTCGCAACCTGGCTCACCAGTCCGGGAAACCCCCTGACGGCGCGCGTTGCAATCAACCATATTTGGACTCGGCACTTTCATCAGCCGCTTGTTGCTACGGTGCATGACTTAGGACGCAATGGTGCTCGACCGACTCATCCAGAACTTTTGGATTGGCTCGCGGCGGAGCTTATTGAGTCAGGATGGAGCATGAAGCATATCCATCGCTTGATTGTGACCAGCCATGCCTATCGCCGAGCCTCTTCCGTGGGTAGCGATCCTTCCGCGGCGATCGATCCTGAAAATAAATGGCTGTGGCGGATGAACGCCGGTCGCATGGAGGCAGAAGTATTGCGAGACAGCGTTTTGTCCATTGCAGGCTGGCTCGATGAAACACATGGGGGGCAAGAGCTCGAAAACAATCAATCGCTTCAGACCTATCGCCGTTCACTGTACTACTCTTGCCAACCGGAAGAGGATGGAAAGAGTCCTCTCGGTGCAATTTTTGACGGCCCCGATGCCAACGACTGTTATCGCCGCACCCGAACCATTATGCCCCAGCAGTCGCTGGCCCTAACCAACAGCGACTGGGTCCATAAAATGAGTCAGGAAATTCTTAAACAAGTCGATGCGCCGAAGTTCCCGATCGAGCCGTCTGGGAACAGAGCTTTCAGCGAAGCTGCCTTTCTGAGGATCCTGGGTCGAGCGGCGAACGAACAGGAATTGCAGATTTGCTGTCGCTACCTGGAAGGTGCGGACGGAGATGCGCGAGCATCCTTGATCCGGGCGCTGATCAATCACAATGACTTCGTCACGATTCGATAACGGGAGTGGCTTCATGAGTTCCAATTCACGGCCCGCGGGCCCCGCATGCGGACGAATCGCTCGGCGAGCATTTTTAGCCGATTACGGCATGGGGTTCACGGGAATGGCCCTAGGAGCCATGCTTGCGAGCGATGGCCGATTGCGCGCATCGCAGACCGAGGATCCGCTTACCAGGCCAGTTGCGCCACCGGCAAAGGCCAAGTCGGTTATATGGATTTTTCTCTCGGGTGGGTACAGTCACGTAGAAACCTTCGATCCCAAGCCTGCTTTGAATGAGCATGCCGGGAAGACCTTCGACAAGACACCTTTTGAAAACCCGGTTCACTCGCCACTTCACAAGAAGCGATTTCGTTCCGTGCCCGCGGAGGAGGTCAATGTGCGCGATGTGTATCCCATCATTTATCCCATGCAGGTGGGCTGGAAGAAGTATGGCGAGAACGGTATCGAAATCACCGATTGGTGGCCTCATTTGGCTCAGCGCGTCGATGACCTGTGCTTCGTACGCAACATGTGGACGACCGATAATGATCACGCTGCAGAGAATCAAATCCATACGGGACGACATCGCCTCGACGAAGTCCAACCTAGTATTGGTTCATGGGCGAGTTATGGGCTTGGTGCGCTCAATGAGAATCTTCCCAAATTCGTAGTCCTTGGTGGTCCCACTCGCACCGATACGCGAGCATCGATCGATGCTTATTACCTCGGACCGCAGTACTGCGGAGTTCCATTGACGCTCGATCCGTCGAACCCGCTCCCGTTCGGATCGAGGAATAGCTCCCAGACCTCCGAGATGCAGGAGAGAGAATACGAGTTGATCGGCGAGTTGAACGGTCTAGCGGCGGTTGAGTATCCCGAGGACGACGAGTTGCGCGCTCGCATCCGAGCTTATGAATTGGCCTATCGCATGCAAGCCGCGGTGCCCGAGGCGATCGATTTCAATAAGGAGACAGCCGAGACGCTACAGCGTTATGGTTTGGACCGCGAGGAAACGAAACTCGCAGGGCAGCGTTTGCTGGCCGCTCGTCGATTGATTGAACGTGGAGTCCGTTTTGTGCAAGTCTTCCCGAGCCCCTATGGCGTTTGGGACTCGCATCAGAAGCTCAAGGAAAATCACACCAAGCTATGCGCGACGATCGATTTACCAGTCGCAGGCTTGATCGCCGATCTCAAGGAGCGAGGACTTCTCGACGAGACGCTTGTTGTATTCTGTACCGAATTCGGGCGGACACCCGGTTTGGAGCAGCGAGCGGGTGGAATCGACGGTCGCGACCATCACCCCAATGGCTTCACTATTTGGTTGGCTGGTGGCGGGGTCAAACGAGGTTACGTACATGGAGCGACCGACGAACTCGGGTACCACGCTCTAGGCGATGGACATTACGTCACGGATTTGCATGCGACTGTATTGCATCTACTGGGACTGCAACCGCAGGCCTTAGAGATCCCCGGCCGCAAGCGGCTGGACATCGACCGAGGTCAAGTCATCACCGATATCTTGGCCTAGTGACAATAAGATTGAGTACCCGTTCGGTCGCTCCCATCTCGACCTGCAATAAAAGCGGAACGGCGCAAGCCGTCCGTTGGAAGTGGAACAAACATGGCAAGCTGTTGCGCACGTCCACCCGGATGCTCGCGCACAATGACTCAGGGACGTGCCCTCCAACACCCTTAGCGTCATCCCACCCTCTGGCGACCTTTCGCTACGTACGGGTGGCACGGGTGCACGCCCAGAGGCTTTGCGATGGACGTGAGGACTACCAGACCGTATCAAGATCCACTTCGATCCTGTCCGCAATGGAGAGAGTGAGCACCTTGCTCCTGGGCATTAGGACATATTTCTCGTCACGAAGAACCCAT
The DNA here is from genome assembly GCA_018970165.1 of Planctomycetota bacterium. Classification (GTDB taxonomy): domain Bacteria; phylum Planctomycetota; class Planctomycetia; order Pirellulales; family Pirellulaceae; genus JBKCUI01. The sequence continues at coordinate 24,737 of JAGWWZ010000065.1, forward strand.
TGATCTACTTGTTGCTCAAAAGGGTCAACGACCCAATACTCCTTTACACGAAATCGTTCATAGAGATCCCGCTTGGTAGTTCGATCATAATCCATGTTAGACGGCGAAAGGATTTCGACAACGAGATGCGGTGCGACTTTGATCTTCGTAGGCGTGATCTTCCGCACGCTCTCATTGAGAATGATCACCAAGTCGGGTTGCACGATATCGTGCTCGGAGAGCTGTACGTCCATCGGTGCATTGAATAAGACGCCCAGGCCAGCCAATTCGATTTTTGTGTACAGCTGATACTGCAGTCGCTTAGAAACATGCTGATGAAGGGTGCTTGGGGAAGGATTCACGAAGTGTTCTCCATCGATGATTTCGTGGCGTCGCCCATCGTCAGGAAGCTGAGCGTAGTCGTCATACGTCCATTTCAGACCCTTGGGGGTAAACGTACTCATCATGGAGGTCTCGGAGCGAATGGATTCAGTGTGCGCCTTACTTACGCAATTGTACATCCTCGGCGAGAAGACTGGCAACACAGTACCACTAGGCAGCGTCCCCGCCAGTGCCTGACACCAAGCGAAGCGTCCAAGGCTTCATTTAGTGCCAGGCACCTATTGTTCCGGGAGGCGGGGTTTGGTAAGATGCGGTTTTGAGGAGATTGCTTATGCCTAGACCCAAACGTTCGGAAATCTTTACGCCCAACGAAGTTTCGATTTTGCACGTGGTGCAGCGGTGCGTGCGGCGCGCTTACCTCAGCGGGTTCGATGAAGTCACTGGAAAAGATTTTTCCTATCGAAAGGAATGGATTCGACAGCGGATCGAGAAACTCGCCTCCGTCTTCGGCGTCGATGTGCTCTCCTACGCCATCATGTCCAACCACCTGCATGTCGTACTCCGGAATCGGCCCGATGTGGTGGAAACCTGGTCCGATCGCCAAGTGGCATTGCGCTGGCTGCAGATTTTCCCAGGCAAACGGATCGATGAACAACTTGGGGATCCGACGACCAGCGATGTGGATAGGCTGGTGAATGATGGTCTCCGAATGGTTACGATCCGGCAACGGCTGTCGGATATCTCCTGGTTCATGAAAGCCCTCTCGGAACCGATCGCTCGGATGGCCAACGGCCAAGATCAATGCACCGGTGCCTTCTGGCAAGGTCGCTTCCGCGCCCAGCGGATCATCGACGAAGCTGGCTTGCTGGCTTGCTGCATGTACGTCGACCTCAATCCCATTCGAGCTGCGATGGCGGAATCGCTGGATAAATCGCAATACACGTCGGCATACGATCGTATTGAATCTCTCCAGGGCAAGGAGATCGAATCTTCGGCAGCAGCCATGCAGACAATCAACAAGGAAGAGGCAGCGACGATCCTGAAGACTTCCACGCCGGAGCAGTTGAAGCAGCGGCGCAAGGCCGCGGCCAAGCGCAAGGGGCCGAAGATCCCGCGCGATGGTTGGCTGGCTCCGATGACGCTGAACCCGCGATCCCATGGGCCAGTGGCGCACAAACAGGGTTTTCGAGCGAGCGACAAAGGATTCTTGAGTATCTCGCTGGAGGATTATTTGAAGCTGCTCGATTGGACGGGTCGGCAGGGGAGGCCGGACAAACGGGGCAAGATCCCGGCAGAGCAACTTGCGATCATCGAGCGGATGGGGATCGAGGGCGGGATGTGGTGCGATCTGGTATGGAGTTTCAAGAAATACTTTGGCCGCAGCCGCGGAGCTGGCTCACCAGATCGGATGCACGAAATGGCGGTGAAGGGGGATCTGTCGTTCCATCCAGGCCAGCGACGCGCTCGGGCGTGTTTCGCGTCGGGATGAAAGGGAACCAGCATTGGGCAGAAAAATGTCGGGGCAAAAAGATAACAGCTGAGGAAACGAACCACTGATGTACGCTGCTCAGAGCAAATCGTGGTGGTAAGGATGGCGATGATTGCAGGCGTGAAACTCTTCAGCCGTCTATATTTTTGCCCATTCATTTTTTGCCCATAAGTCCGACGGTTGAGGTAGCGCAACTATTGTTGATGCGTGCCATCCACGCATTTATTGTTGATGCGTGGCACCCATGAATGGCTTTGCTACCGGATAAGCTTTTGCTCCCGCTTTACTAAGTGCCAGGCACCTGTTGTGCCCGTCAATACGAACACCGGTACCTATGCCGCAGGGAAACGATCGACCAGCGGTTCGATCACGACCAATCCCGATGGTTCAACATCATTCAGCCGCTCTGCCAC
>JAGWWZ010000250.1 GCA_018970165.1 Planctomycetota bacterium
ATTGGTCCTGTGCGGCACGTTGAGACTTGAAGAAACATTGACGCATCCTCAGATGGAGTCGCTCAATCAGCGATTGGCAGCTCGATGCTACCTGACCCCTCTCAATCACGAAGAGAGCAATCGTTACGTTCAGCACAAGATCGAGTTGTGCGGCCAGCAATGGGACAGCATCCTAACTTCCGATGGACTCGAGGCTATATTCCGCGCGTCGGATGGAATTCCACGGTTGATTGATCAAGTGGCCGACCAATCGCTGCTGTTGGGTGCCAAGGAAAAGATTCGCCCGATCAATGCTGCTGTTGTCGGATATGCATGGTCGATGTTGCAACAGTTGCCCAACCCATGGAGCGATCCTGCCCCGAATTTGCGAAGCGACTCGAATAGTGAATCCGAATACGACGAATTCGACGAACCGGAGTCTCAAGGAATCGAGTTTGGTTCACTTGACGAGAACGAAGATGACGACGACACCGATGCCGAAGTTGAAAACTCATCAGGCCTCAACCGATCACGCCTCAGCAGCGGCGTTGCATCCCAACATTTCTCGCCGGACCGGGGGAATCAACCCACGGCAAAACAAAGACAGACAGTGAGGGACCTGCAATCGGATTTGCAATCGCAAGTTGCATCAATTCCAGAAGCGACTCTTTCCGAGAGCATACCAGCAGCGACTGGCGACGATATCACCTCCAATCTGCTGTCTAGCTTCACTCGCGGATATGACGACGAATTTAAGATTCCCATCCAGTCTCTAGGTGAGTATCAAACGCTTTCGGGCATCGCGTTGGGAGATCTCAATCACGATGCGCTGATGTTCGAAGAGGTTCAGGGAATCCATGCAGACGATGCGTATCCGGAAGCAGAGGGCTTCTTTGAACTCGAGGCCAATCGTTCGCAATCAGAGACCGAGGGCGCTCGACAACAAGGGGCACGAAGGAATGCCTTCACTGGCCAAGGAAATGGATTCGAAGTCTTGGAGCAGCAGATCGAGGCTGAGATGCGCGATTTGGTTTCAGACCTCAATCGGGATCCCAACCCGGAACAGCAGGATCTAGACGACACGATAGGCGATGACTATGCCGATGAGATCCACGACGACAATGATATGATTATCGAGTCAGCGGAATTGGCAGCGATGGGGAGCGTCTATCAACCAAGTCGCGAGGATTTTGGAACATCCTATAGCCAACTCAAGGACGAAGCCGCGGGCCCTCTCGGGGATGACCGCGATATGATTTTCGTTGAGGAAGGCACGTCGAGTTCGGGTTCATCGACTTCTGAGTCATCGAGATCGGCGGGATCGGCCGAGACCAAGTCGGAGGCCTCGGTATCGAGGTCGAGGGCCTCGATTCATCCCTACGCTCGCCTGTTTTCTCAGTTGCGCAACTCGTAATCCCACGGGACGAATATGCTCGGGACCGAAGTACCGATCGACTCGCTCATTCGCGAGATGAAACGCGGACGCTCCTACACGCTGGGACTCGGCAGGGCCACTCCGTTGTCTACGACAACCTCGCATAGATGGCCGACTCAGGTGGCTCATTCCCTCCACGGCAAAACACAGCGTAACACGCTCCTGATCGAAACAGACGGTACTCCAAACCAGGACGCGCAGGCGGACGCGAAGACCGAAGAGTCTCCCATCACGAAAATCGTGTGGACAATGAACGACGACACAGCACCACCAAACGCGTCGCTGAATCGGCAGGCGATGAAGGCCGTGGGGGCTTTACCGAAATGGAAAGAGCAGTATCCGCTCATCATTTTGCACCTCGGCGCTTTGGATTCCTTGGGTTTTTCCATGCTGGGAAGGTTGTGTGATGGAATTGCCCTCGCAGCGGATATGTCCCGTTGCCAAACCACTTCTTTGCGGGATCTGTCCCGAACCCTGCGGCTTCATCAATCCCATGGATGCCGACTGCTAGGCATGTGGTCGGTCGAAATCGGTTAGAATCAAGTCCGGGTCCGTTCGACTCTGATGGATCCCGATGAAGCGTTAGCGGATTCGATCGATAAACCTAGGATACTGGGCTGGGACAGATGGTTCGTGTTGGATTGATCGGTATCGGATTCATGGGTTGGATCCATTATCTCGCCTATCGAAGATCGACGAAGGCACAGCTTGTCGCATTCGCGAGCAAAGACGCAAACAAGCGGCAGGGTGACTGGCGTGGCATTCAGGGTAATTTCGGACCACCGGGAGATTTCATCCCTGTCGATCAGATGCGGGTTTACGACTCGCTCGAAGCGATGGTCCAGTCTCCCGACATCGATGTGATCGATATCTGCCTACCGCCGCACATGCATGCATCGGCAGCAATCCTCGCGATGGAGCATGGCAAGGATGTATTCATCGAAAAGCCATTGGCATTGACCCTCGAGGAATGCCGCGCAGTTCAATCGAAAGCTGATTCACTTGGACGCATCGCGCTGGTTGCCCATGTTCTTCCCTACATGGGCCCGTTTGCCTATGCGACCGAAGTGGTTCAATCCGGTCGCTATGGTCGTCCTATCGGAGGTTATTTTAAGCGAGTGATCTCCGACCCGACGTGGCTCCCCGATTTCTACGAGCCCAACAAAGTCGGCGGACCGCTCGTCGATCTGCATGTGCATGATCTGCATTGGATCCAGTTGCTATTTGGAAACCCTAAGAGTTTCCAAGCGGTCGGTCGCAATCGAGGTGCAGTGACTAAGTACGCGCATGTCCTGTATCACTTCGATGACCCGAGTATCGCAGTGGCCAGTTCCTCGGGAGTCATCGATGGCCCCGGCCGGCCGTTTACCCATGCGTTCGAGCTTCATCTCGAGCGAGCTACGCTCCACTTCGATTTCGCGGCTTTCAGTGACAGTGCGGAGACCATGCCCTTGAAGATTGTGCCGACCGAAGGCGAGGTTCTTCGACCGGAGTTGCCACCAGCCGACGATATCGAGTCGTTTCGCGCGGAGATCGACGACATGGCAGATAGTGTTGTCTCGCGGCAGTCGGCATCTCGACTCGACGTGCGACATGCTGCAGGGGCTGTAGATCTAGCCTTGCAAATCCAGCAGCAACTGCAGAAGCGATAATGCATGACTAGATACTTTGCTGTGCTCTTGTTCCTCGTATCCTGGTGCGCTTCGGTGCTCGCGCAGGATCCATCGCCGATCGAATCGCTCCGGGACGGGTTCAAGCGATTGGAGCGAGGCCGCTTGACACTCATTACCGATCTTCCGATCGATGACGAGCTGCGATCGTGGCCAGACGTACTCGATCAAGCGATTTCAACATGGACACAGCAATGGCGATTGGATGCGTCGAAGTCTCAATCGTGGCATCTCACCGCGTATCTTATCGGTGATCGCAAACGGTTTATAGAATCCGGACTGGCACCGCAGGTTCCCAGTTTCGAAGACGGCTATCAACTGCAAGACACGATTTTTTTAGTTGAGCAACCATCGGTCTATTACCGTCGGCATCTGTTCTTGCATGAGGCAACTCACTGGGCGATGTATCGAGGTTTCGGCGGCGCAGGCTCACCCTGGTTCATGGAAGGAATGGCCGACCTATACGGAACTCATCGTTGGAATGAACGGAAACTATCCCTCGGCGTCCTGCCTCGCTCCCCGGCGGAAGCGCCGCAATGGGGACGCTTCAAGCGACTGCAAGAAATGCTTGCCCGGGACGATATCCCGAGCCTTCGCCAAATCGTGAGCTACACCAACGACTCTGGCAATCGAATGGATAGGTACGTATGGAGTTGGGCCGCATGTGTCTTTTTCGCCAATCATCCTCGCTATGGTAGTGCCTTTTATGGTGCTGCTGAACCACCTCTCGATTACTCGATGGCGGTCTCGCAGAAACTGCTCGCATCTCTTGACGATCGTTGGCCATGGGTTGTCGCCGATTGGAATGGCTTTCTCGCCGATTTTGATTTCGGCTACGATCCAGCACGCTCCCTGCCACTTTTGGAAAATGCCAACTGGAAATACCTCGATGCCAAGGAACCGTTCGCGTGCGAAGTGGCTGCATCCCGAGGTTGGCAGACGACCGGAATTCGCATGCGAGCCGGGGAATCCTTGCAGCTCTCGGCTGATGGCTCGTACCAAGTCGGTGTCGGTGCCAATGGCAAGCCGTGGAACAGCCAGCCGCAAGGGATCACCATTCGTTACGCTGGTCATCAACCTCTCGGTCGACTGATGGCAACGATCGTTCCGATTCCTAACGATGAATTAACGAAGCCTTGGCAACCGATAGCAGTCGGTCGCAATGCAACCCTTATTAGCGAGACCGAGGGATTACTGCTTCTGAAGATCAACGAAGCGGCAGGAGATCTTGGGGACAATCAAGGAAGCCCGAGTGTCGTGGTTGCGTCTCCCGAACCTTGAATTCAGATCTTTAATACCATCCGCCCCCGAGGGCCTGATAGGCATTGATAACAGCCGCCACTTGCTCTTGCTTGATATCGATAATCAGCATGTTCGCCTCCATCAATTCTCGCTGTGCGAGGAGGACTTCGACGTATTCCGCTCTTGCGTTCTGGAACAAGTTGTTGGCTGCATCGACCGAAGCCTGAAGTGCCAAAAGTTGTTGTTTCTTGATTTCGATGCTGCGACGGTAGTTCTCGACCTTGGTCAAATAATTGACCACTTCGATATGAGCCTTCAACACCGTTTGCTGGTAGTTGTATACC
>JAGWWZ010000251.1 GCA_018970165.1 Planctomycetota bacterium
TACCACGTCGACTTCTAGTGGGTTGCGTTATCGATGCGCGGCGAGAAACTTTAATTGCTGGTACATCGTCTTCAGGATCGGAGTCTCCACATGGTGCCGATCGGCGTGCCGCATCGCGTTGCCATAAATCGCTTCCACCTCGATGGGGCGTCCATGATTGAAATCCAATCGCATGCTGCTGTCGTACGGGACCATTTCGTCGGTGTGATCGATAACCCAATCGACGAATTCAGGCTCGATTGCCGAACCGCACTGGCAAGCAGTCTGTCGCACTTCCTCGCTGACACGCCGGGCAAGGTTCCTCGAGTCGGCATCGCCCATGATGACATCGGTACTCGCATCGAGAATCACGGATAGCCCGTTGAAGGGGATATTCCACATTAGTTTTCGCCATCTCGCCGTTGTTAGGTCGTTGGTCAAATGACATTCGATACCTGCGCCCGAGAGATCGCGCTGGATGGTTTGCAACCGCTCATCCGATGGTCCGGGTTCGTCATCGTTCAATCCACGGTACGGACCGAATACGATCTTTCCGTAATCGATATGTCGAATATGTCCAGGACCGACTTTATTGGAGCACAGAAAACAGCAGCCGCCCGCAACTCGGCCAGGACCTACCACATCGCGCGTCGCTTGCTCCACGTGCAAACCGTTTTGCAGTACCAAAGCGGTCGAGTCATCGCGAAACAGCGGCGGGATGAGCGATGCTAACAAATGGTTTTGGGTACTCTTGAGCCCGACGATCACGCAATCCACTTGAGGCATGTCACCGACGCTGCGGTAGGCATGCACCGATGGCAAATGGAAATCCCCAAGCTTGCTGTCAACTCGAAGACCATGTTTGACAACGTGTTCAAAGTCAGAGTGAAGGAGAAAATGGACTTCGAGGCCGCTGCGGGCGAGCAAACCGCCGTAGAATCCCCCCAAGGCTCCGGTACCGATGATTGCATAGGAAAGTGGCATAGTTGTCGTCCTGTCGGCAGCGAACGGTCAGTGGTTTCGTATCTTCGTGCGTTGATCAAAGAGGACCGCACCCAGAATCACGAGTCCGAATACGACTTTTTGAGTATAGCTTTCGATTTGGATCAAATTCATCCCGTTCTCAATGACAGCGATAATCAGTGCACCGATCAGGGTTCCCACGACCGAGCCATATCCGCCGCGGAGAGATGTGCCTCCAACGACGACCGCCGCAATAACATACAGTTCGTACATGACGCCGTAAGTTGCGTTGCCGCTTTTGAGCCGGCTGGCCATGACCAAGCCCCCCAGGCCAGCAAGCAACGCGCAGATCACATAGGTCGAGGTGATCAATGTGCGGACATGAATGCCGCACAAACGGGATGCTTCGATGTTTCCTCCGATGGCGTAGATGGCACGACCGTAGACCGTATTGCGCATCGCGAACTGAGTGAATACATACAGGACGATCATCAGTAGCACGGCTATCGGAAGTCCTAACCACTCCCCGCGTCCGAGCCAGACAAACGATTCGGGGACTGCGTTAATTGACTGCCCTTTGGACAACAAAAAGGCGGCACCGCTGGCGATCAGCATCATCGCTAGCGTCGCGATGAACGGAGGGATCTGATATCGAACGACCAACAGACCGTTGATCAGACCGCACAATCCGCACACAAGCAGCGCAAAGAGTCCACAGAGTATCATCGCGCTGGTATCTGCCTGATCCCCTCCTCCCCAGTCACGAACAGCGAGTGTGCAGAGGACGGCGGAAAGTGCGATCAAGCTACCGACCGACAGATCAATACCGCCGGTCAGAATGACCAGGGTCATCCCGACGGCAAGGATCGCAATGATCACGATTTGGTTAACGATGTTGATCAGGTTTTGCGATTTCAAGAAGACGGGCCACCAACGCGATTCCGGTGCGATCACAGACAACTCCTTGTCAGGGAATTTGCTCGACAGTCCGTTGAACAGGGTCCAAGAAGCGGTATCCGGACTTTGCACAATGGTCAGTGCTTTTTCTGTTCTCCGGCCGATGGCTTTTCGGGCATCCAACGGGATTCCCTGAATGAAGATTTCCTGCCACTGCTCAACGCTGACACCCAGACGAAGCATTTTCTCGCGAAGGGCATTTGCGAAATCTTGGTCCTCTGGGCTTTCGCTGGCGACGACCAGCACGTTCGAGAAGGGTGGGGGCCCCAATTTTCCGAGGATTTGGTCGGAGGCTTCGTAGGCGTTGGGGGGTTGGAGGGTGAGGGTTGCCAAGCTGAAAGCGATGCACAGGCCGACCAGTACCATCGGCATGGTGAATCGAGCTAGGTAAGGGATCCAACGGAGCATCGGCGATGGCCTGGTTCACAAGGAGCAATTCCGGACGGATCGTAATCCTACTGGCAGAAAAGGTGGTGGGGTAGCGTCCATGGAGTTCATCGGCGGCCACCGAGAGGCTTGATTCCGTGACTGCTTGATTCCCGAACGATACCTCGTCGGATAAACTATCGGGGGATGAACGCAAGAGCAGCCATTGATTTGACCGCGAAGGTCAATACCCCTGAGAATATTCAATTCGAGTATCGAATCGCAGGCCCGTTTCGACGTGCTCCTGCATTCATGCTCGATCTGGTCATTCGCGCTTCCTCGATCACGGCCGTATTTATCCTGCTCTTCTGCACCGGTATCATTCAGGTGTTGGCCCTGCCATTTTCCGTGGCCGTGGTGGCATTGTTCATTTCTTATTTTCTGTTGGACTGGTTTTACGGATTGTTCTTCGAGACCTATTGGAACGGCAAGACTCCCGGCAAGTGGCTTACGAAGATCCAAGTCATCTCGGCCGATGGTCGTCCAATCAGCGCGTATCAAGCGACGATACGAAACTTTCTTCGGAGCGCGGATCTTGCACCTTTTCTGTCGCTGCAGTTTCTCGACCCTACCTTTGCCCCGATGTACATCATTCCGACGGGGTTGGTTGCATTTCTTTGCATGGCATTCACTACGAGATTCCAGCGGCTCGGTGACTTGGCGGCTGGCACGATGGTTATCGTAGACGAGAGATCGTGGGTTCCGCCCTCGGTGAAGTTGGAGGATCCTCGCGTGGAGGCGTTAGCGACGTATATTCCCGCGAACTTCAGAATGAGCCGAACCATGGGGCGAGCCATTGCTTTGTACGTGGCGCGTCGCTCTCGCATGGCGGTCGGAAGGCGGGCTGAGTTGTCAGCGATACTCGCCAAGCCGCTAATGCAGCAATTCGGTTTTCGAGAAGACACGAGCACGGATCTGTTACTCTGCGCGCTCTACTATCGGGAGTTTGTCCTCAAGGAAATCGTTGCGCCCGGCGAGGAAGGATCGCGTCCCCCGGCTTCGAGGCCAGCGTCTTATGGCACTCCCTTAAGGCAGGAAGTAACGCATGCCCCGCCGATCGTGGCGTCCATTGCATCTCCATCTCCCAAGGGAGTTTCCGAATGAGAGTAGGTGATTTGCTCGATCGACGACGACAAGGCTGGCAGGAATTGGACAAATTATGCGAGCGATTTGCGAGCCCTGCAAAGCGTCGTAATGTCACCGCTTCGGAAGCAGCCAGATTTGCAGCTTTGTATCGCGCGGCCTGCACCGATCTGGCTATGTCCGAGGAATTCAAATTACCGCCTGCCACGGTCGATTATCTTCACAGACTGGTTGGACGCGCCCACAGTCAGTTGTATCGGTCGGGTAGTTTTCCGGTCGACCGATGGTGGCATTATCTGATGGTGATCGCCCCGCGCGCCATCTTTAACGACCCGTGCGTGAAAGTTGCATTCATCGTATTCTTCGGCCTATTTGCCCTCTCCGCATTGATGGCTTGGGCGGAAGGAACGTTTCCAGGCTTTGCCGAATCGGTCATGGGCAAGGAGCAGATGGAGACCATGGAAGAAAGCTTCTCGAAGGGATTGTCGGGGAACTTTGACCATTTTATCGTCGCCTCCGCCGGTTACATTCAGCACAATACCAGCATCGGTTTGAGCTGTTTTGCACTTGGCCCTTTGTTGCTGCCCAGCCTCGTGACGCTTGCGTACAACGGAATCATGCTTGGTGCTTCTTTCGGTTACATGGCGAGGCCAGAGGTGGATGCCGGAGATACGTTTCTGGAATTTGTAACCGCTCACGGAGTATTTGAGTTGACGGCGATCGCGCTGTCGGCTGCGGCTGGCTTGCGGCTCGGAGTTGGGTTGTGGATGACCGGCGACACGAATCGTCTTGACTCGTTTCTGCAAAGCGCGAAAAAGGCGCTACCGATCATGATGGTGGCCGTGGTCCTATTTTTCCTGGCGGCGCTCATCGAAGGCTTTGTCTCGCCAAGTTCGCTCCCTTACGCCATTAAAGCCTTTATCGCCATCGCGAGCGCGTCGCTTTTGATGTTCTATTTTGTGATCTTGGGTTACCCGTCCGATTCGACATCGGGAACGCTCGAGGAGCAGACCTGATATGCAACTCGACCGAACTGCGATTGTCATCACCCAGCGAAACAATGACGAAGTGTTGGACCTGAGCTTGGTTGTCTTCCGGACCTATTGGAAGAAACTAATCTTGCTCGCAATCATCGGCGTCCTCCCTTTCGCAGTGCTGAATTTCATCCTGTTGTATCCCATCACGGATTATGCCAGTCTGGTTATGGCATCTCGCGATTACGCTACGGTTGAAGGATTTCAGATTCGCTACTTATGGACCA
>JAGWWZ010000066.1 GCA_018970165.1 Planctomycetota bacterium
TTAACCGTTTCGCATGCTCATCCCTATGGTGAGGGTGCGATTATTCCGCTTGGGATCAGTGTCCCGTTGCCGCAAGGAATCGCTAGGTCCATCGACCAATGGATGCTGCGCGATATCCATGGCAATGGGATACTCTTTCAGTCGTCGATCCTGCAACGATGGCACGATGGATCTATACGATGGTGTAGGTTGGAATGGTTACACAAGCCTCTTGCCGGTGTTGTGCACGAGCACCTGACAGTTGAGATTCACCCGCACGTCGATTCGACGCGGAATGCGAATTCCCCGGAGTCGACGTCAACTCATTCGCGTTCGACAAAATCATCGCTTGCCTTTCGCGTGCGATTGGTGGATGAGGATGATTGCGTGTGGATTTCGGAGCCGGCGACATGGAACTTTTTGGACGCGGGACCCGTTTTCCAGAGATTGCATCAAGTGGTACAACTCCGCAGCGATTCCGGCAGAAATTGTCCGATTGAGATTACTTGTTCAAACAAGTTTTATCCCGCTCTCGATTCTGCAGTCTATCGATTGCGAGTGCGGAATCCGCAGTCGGCTGAACATCCTGGAGGGACATGGGACCTCGGGAACGGAGGATCGTTCCTGATCAAAGATTTGTCGATCGAATACTCGGTCCCGCCATCCGGGAAGCCGTTCGAGTCTTGGGTGCAAATCGCTCCGGATCGAGAGATTCAAACCGCGCGCGGTACGATCGAGATCTTCCAGGCATCAAGCGGCGGAGATCATTGGGATTCGCGCAATCATATCGATCGATTCGGAAAAATACCGATGCCTTTTCGAGGTTATGAGTGTCGGATCGATGAAACGCGAGTGCGGGGCGATCGAGCTACACCGCGACTTGGAATAGGAAATCGAGAACATCAAGTGGTGTTTTGCATGCGCAACTATTGGGAGAATTTCCCCAAGTCCGTCACGGCCGCGGATCATCGCCTACGCTTGGGAATCTTTCCTGAGCAGAGCGGATCTTTTCACGAGTTACAGGGTGGCGAGCAGAAAACGCATCAATGGGCTGTCAGTTGCGATCCAAGCCAGGGATATGAAGCTCTTGCATGGTATCACTCTCCAAGTTTTGTCACCCTGAGCCCGGAATCCCACGCAAGGGCCCAAGGAGTCCGCTACTTGACTCCCAAAGCAGAGGACCCCAATCAGGATTACCTCGCATTGGTTGATAGCGCTATCGAAGGCGAGGATACATTCCGGACGAAGAGAGAAACTATCGATGAGTACGGGTGGAGAAACTTCGGTGACTTGTACGGCGATCATGAAGCGGTATTCGGGGATCCCGATCGACCCTTGATCTCGCATTACAACAATCAATACGATTGCGTCGGTGGTTTCGCGATCCAATTCCTTCGCAGTGGACGGAAGGAATGGTGGGATCAGATGATCGCGATGGCAGATCATGCCTGGGATATCGACACGTACCATACCGAGCGAGACAAGAATCTCTACAACGGCGGACTGTTTTGGCATACGTACCATTATGCGGATGCCGATCGCGCAACACACCGCAGTTACCCATCTAGTCTGTCCAGCGCGGGAAAGATGCCGGGTGGCAAGGACCTTGCGGACCTTGGGCGTACGGGCAAACGTTTGGCTAAGGTCTATGCCATCGGAGGCGGGCCCTCCGCTTCGAATAACTACCCTACGGGTTGGATGTATGCCTATTGGCTTAGTGGTGAAACCGATTACCGCGAAGCAGCGATTCTCGCGGCTGATTATGTTCAACGCATCGAAGATGGAACGAAAACCGTTTTCCGCTGGTTATCGGCGTCCGATACCGGTTTATCGATCGAAAGTGGGCCGGGCTACCATGGTCCGGGACGCGCGTCGGGAAACTCTCTGCATGCCTTGCTCACCGGTTACGAATTGACCGATGATGCGAGCTATCTCGACTCGGCTGAACAATTGATCCAGCGCGTCGTTCATCCCGACGAGAACATCCAGAGATTGGATTTGACCAATGCGGAACTTCGATGGTTCTACACGATGTTCCTGCAAGCCTTGATGCGATACATCGACATCAAGGCGGAGCGAGGAATGAACGATTATGGCTATGCATACGCATGGGCGAGTTTGGTTCATTACGCCCATTGGATGCTCGCGCACGAAGCGCCGACTTTGGACCATCCTGAACGACTGCAGTACCCGACGGAGACCTGGGCAGCGCAGGACATGCGAAAGTGGCACATCCTGCAATATGCTGCTTGGCTAGATCCAGGAACGGCCGAATTGAAAACTCGCTTCCAGGCAAAGGCCGATTTCTTTTTCGATTACGTTTGCCGAACGTTGTCATCGATGCCGTCCCATCGATTATGCCGGCCTACGGTTTTGATGATGCAATTCGGCTGGCAACGAGCTTGGTTTCAATCATCTCGCGATCGAGCGAAGCATCCTCGTCCAGTGTGGGATCAAGGATTCCCTGATCGCAAGCGTTTCGTTCCTCAACGAACACTCGCCATTCAACGAGCAAAGGTGCTCGCAGTCGCATCCGCAGTGGTTGCTATCGGATTACTCGTTATCGTGGCGACGGCGTTCCTTCGGTAAATGGACTCCCTGACCAAAAGCCAAGAACGATCCTTGGCATCACCAAAGACCAACCGGGATCAGTGGCTGGTCTTCTCAGATGATTGGGGGAGGCATCCGTCGAGCTGCCAGCATCTGATCATGCACCTGCTCGATCGGATCGACGTCACGTGGGTCAATACGATCGGGATGCGTCCTCCCCGATTGGACCGCGTGACCTTCGACCGCGTCATGGGAAAACTTCGTGGAGCAATCGCTTCGGATTCGAAACCGTCGAGCAAAGATGAGATTCGCATTCGACCCCGCGTTCTATCCCCTTGGATGTGGCCGTGGTTTAAACGCGGCTGGGATCGAGCATGCAACCGCTGGTTGTTGAAAAGACAGCTGATGGATCCATTGCAGGGAGACATGCAACCCAAGGTCGCTGTGACGACGATTCCGATCGTGGCTGACCTGATGGACGAGTTGCCAGTCGATCGATGGGTTTATTATTGCGTTGATGATTTCTCCCATTGGCCGGGATTGGATCAACGAACGATGGCAAACATGGAGAAACGCGTGGTAGAGCGCGCGGATTTCTTAGTCGCCGCGAGTACATCCCTTCAGGATCGGCTATCTGCGATGGGGCGAAAATCTGCTTTATGCACACATGGCGTGGATATCGCCGCTTGGCAAGCTGTGCCGACGAATCGTCATGCATGGCCCGCTTCGATCCGAGGACCGATTGCCCTTTTCTGGGGCGTGATCGATCGGAGATTGGATACCGTCTTCTTGACCCACTTATCGCAAAGCGTACCGCAGTTGAGCATCGTCTTAGTCGGACCGATACAGAATCCGGATCCCGCGATTCGAAGATTGCCCAACGTACATATCTTGCCACCGGTTGCCACCCGAGATTTGCCCGCGATGGCGCAAGCGGCGGACTGTCTGATCATGCCTTATGTGCGAACCCCTCTCACACAGGCGATGCAGCCATTGAAACTCAAAGAGTATCTTGCCAGCGGACGACCCGCCGTGGTACGGCGTCTTCCATCGACCGAGCCGTGGTCGGAAGCTTGCGATGCAGTCGATACCGCGGAGGGATTTGTCCGCGCGGTGAGACGACGAATCGAGGGTGGACTAACCATGGAACAACGGACCGCGCGGCGATCGATCGAATCAGAGAGTTGGAGTCGCAAGGCGAATAGATTCTTTCGACTGGTGTCCTATGGGGAATGATTCGAGGCCGCGTGTTCTGCACTTGAGGGTTGTGGCTGGAACCGGAGGAGGACCCGAGAAAACGATCCTCAACTCGCCGAGATTCATCAAGGAGGAAGGAATCGACGCGAGTGTCGCCTATCTATGCTCTCCTCGAGATCCCATCGGAGGCTTGCTGCGCGATCGAGCGATCGAAGCTGAATGTCCTTTTCATCTGCTCGAAGATCGCGGACCGCTCGACGTGACACTGATTTTTCGTATCGCAAAGCTTTGTCGAAAACTCGGTGTCGATATCATCCAAGCCCATGACTATAAGAGCAATGTCCTGGCATGTTGCGTCCGCAGATTGCATCCAAGCAGTTTGGTGACGATGCTCCACGGTTGGACCGATATGTCTGGACGCATGCCGCTATACAAACGAATCGATCAGTTCTTTCTTCGCTTCTTCGAAACGCTGATATGTGTCTCTCGCGATCTTGTGGATGAGTGTCGGCGTCTTCGCATTCCCGACGAACGATTGCATCTGGTTCACAACGCTATCGATGTCGAGCATTTCCAACGACGCATGGATACTTCAACGGCAAAGGGAGCGATACAGGCCAGGCCTAACCGCTTTCTGATAGGGAGTGTCGGTCGATTGTCGGCAGAGAAAGGTTTTGACGGTTTGATTCGGGCGATCTCGCAACTACAACAGCAGGGCCTTCCGTTGGATCTGTGGATTGCTGGCGAAGGACCTGAGCGAGAGAAGCTAGCGAGCCAAATCGCTTCCTGTGCCGAACCGGGTTCGATGCGTCTGCTGGGGCAACTAAAGGATCCAATCCCCTTCTATCAAGCGATGGATCTGTTCGCGCTCAACAGTATTCGCGAGGGACTTCCGAATGTGCTCCTCGAAGCCATGGCAATGGAAACACCAGCCATGGCGACTCGCACTGGTGGAGTTGCCGATTTGATCGAAAACGGACACACCGGATACCTGATCAAGCCAGCCGACAGCGAACAACTCCTGGACTCGCTTCGCCGTGCAACCGCGAATCCGGAGGCGGGAGCGGCCATGGCGAGACGGGCCCGAGTCCGAATTGTCGAGGATTTTGGATTCGGCTCGCGAATGCGGAAAATCGCAGCGATTTACAGGAAAACCCTTGAAACAAAGGGTGGCTTGTGAATCGACGCATGGTGGGAGAATCTTGATCCACCACCAAAAAATCAGTTGCGCAGCCCCCGCAGACCAACTACACTGTACAGGACTCCCAAACTGCCCAATCATCACAAACCATCACTTAGCCGTCATGTTTCCCCGCTCCATCCTTCGATTACTAACGAGCCTGCTCGCGCTGGCTTGTTTGGGTTCGACAGGATCCGCTGCGGTTCAATGGAAGCTTTCATGGGAATCGACCGAGGAAACGGTCTCGATGGCACCGCCAATTCACGAGGATGGTCGTGCTCCAACCGTGGATCAGGATGATTACTCTTCGAATTCGATGGATTCGCAACCTGCTTTCAGTGCAGCTACAGGGGCTCCCTGTCTTCTGGAAGCAAGATCGTTTGATGTGCGAGTTGGCGAAGAGTCCCTGGATGCAAAAGAAATCTCGGGCAAGGTGATCCGCGTTCCATGGCGAAGCTTTAAGGTGCCCATTTAGTATTCAACGTTCGTGTTGAATTCTGAATGTTATTTCCTTTTGCACCATGAGTTTTCTATGAGATCACTATTAGTTTTGTTTGGCTTGTGCGCCACATTGCTGGGCACAATCACTGAGTCTAGGGCTGCGGCCTTTGGCAGCTCGATTATGAACGCCTCGAATGTACGTTTGCAGTACTTCAACGGTACCACGTGGGTGGACGCATCGAACACGCAGGCCACGCTCTTCGGAAGTGTTGTTACCTCGCAATCCACAGCGACCCTGGGAGCTCTTAGTCAAAGCTCTGGCTTGGTAACCGGTTTGAACGCACCGCAGTCGTTCGTCAGCCCAACGCTTGCAGCACCAGCCGAACAAAGTTCTCTTCCTCTGACCGGTTTAGGTCCGTCAGGCGTCAATAGCTTCGCTCGGGGCGATACGTTCGGTACGGGTACCACCATCATCGGAGGGAGTCTCTCAACCGCGACTCTTGCCGAGTTGAACGCAGTAGGAGCGGATGCCGGATTGGCCAACGGCAACGTTGGTGGTACCAGTATCTTCCAGGTCAACGTTGCCCAGGGTGGTCAATATCGATTGGCTTTCGATGGTAGCTTGGGCATGCAGGCAACCGGCGATGGATTCGCGAACAATTCATTCCGCGTACAAGTCAACCAGTCGCAAACTGGTGGTGCGGTATCTATCGATTACGCTGACCCATTGCTCAACCGTTCGCTGAATGGTTCTGGTACTGTGAACGTATCGACCAGTTTCTTCAGCCCATCTGTGGTTCTGGAGGCAGGTCCGATTGCAACATTCACCATCACCCAAAACTCGACAGCTGGCGCGACCGTGATTCCCGAACCGAGTTCCATCGCGATCTTCGGTTTGATGTCCTTGGGTTCTCTTGCCGCTTGGCGTCGTCGCCGCTCGGCAGAAGGCAACAAGGCATTGATCTAGTAACAAGAAGTCTTCCCTGACCAACCTAGGTCAGGGTATGGCATAGCAACATGAAAAAGGCCGACGGTTTCCCCGTCGGCCTTTTTGTTTGCCCAGCGAAGCTTGATCCAGGACTATTGCGTTATGGGATTCCCCTCACGATCGATGGACCGATCCATCGAGTCAACCAAACGGGAATCCGTTTCCATATCTGAATCAGTGCGCGGTTGGTCGGAGATTCGGGACGCATGTCGCTTGCGGATCCGCGACGAACGTAGTACTGCCATACCGATGGATGAGGCACCGCATTCCATTGAGCTTTGAAGCGAAACGTATTGCTCTCTTTCGAGCTTCGACCAAAGTCGAATACCCCGCTTCCCTGGTCGATCGCGCGCATCAGGAGTTGCTGATACATCCACATATTCACCCCCGTGGAGTTGTGCGATCGAAGACTGCTGGCGCTGGGGACTTCGGTGACTCCACGCTGATGAACGAGCAGCGCTGCTGCCAACGGCTTTCCAGAGAGCTTTACAACGCACAGTTCCGCAGTACCAGAGAAGCCCTTTAGGATACTACTGAAAAGCTTACGGGAGACGACCGGTGTGCCGAGATCCCGCATGTTGTGGGAGAATACTCGATAGAACTCCGGCAACAGGTCGAAACCTCCCCAGTCGATTTCAAATGGCTGAGTAGCTACCTTTTTGAGCTGGCTTCGCAATTTCGATTTGAAGGAGCGATTCAACTCATCCGCAGTTTTTGGGAGAGGCAATCTCATGTGTACTTTATCGGTGCGTTGCATGTTCAAACGGGGATGATCCACAGGCACTTCGTGACGGAGTTCGAGATAGCGAACGCCCAAACGATCTGCCAATTCGCACGCCGAGGAAATCATATCGAATGCAATCGATTCGTTCTCCGCCCAAACGCCCCCGGTGTTGACATAAGGAAGACTCACTAGAAACTTGCCGAATGCAAAGCTTTCCACATAGTTGAGGGGAAGCAGCCCATCGAATTGTCCGGAATCATTCCGATGAGTGATTAGATAGGGCCGATGACGCAATCCTTCCGCGACGGCTCGATGCCACTGGGAACAGTGGGCGTTGAGACGCGGAAATCGAGACGCGGCAAGACTCTCAGGCCAGGAAATTTCCGATTCAAATAACTCGACAGGCATTGCGGTCTCGTTCCTTACGCCACAGGTTGAAGCAACGAGGAGCCACTCTTACCGATTACCTCTAAACAGCTGTTGAAAACCGAACGTGAAGATGGAGATGATCCCGAAATTGGCAACTTCCTCCTTCGCCGAGTAACGCAGTAACAGCTTATCTCCAGCCTGAACAATCAATCGCTCACGTGGATCGCAAATAGCCTTTTCGAGATCGACCTTGATCGTAAACTGATTCCCATCGGGACCTTTGCGAAAGATATACAAGCGGGTGGCACTCACTCCGGTGATGCCGACAAGATTACCCCCAGCCATCCCTCCCGATCCATACGAATATCCCGCAATCGACATCGCTTCAAAGATGTCGATGTCATAATCGCGAGGCAATAAATGCTGACCTGCGGGGATCATGCCAGCAGTGTAGAACACCTCGGTCTCCCGATTCTCAATAAAAAGAATATCGCCTTCATTGAGAAGCGATACGTTCAATGGGAAATAGATCGCAGCTCCGGCAGGTACCGTGAGCGGAATCGTCTGCGGTTCGTTCCATGACGCCGCGATGCAGGCGTCAGTGGGTGCCTGTATGGGAGCCATTCCATTTACGATCGGAACAGTGTTGTTTGGGAAAGCATATCGAAGAATCGTTATCTGGTCCTTTGCCTTCTCTCCAGGCAAACCACCACTTTTTAGCAACGCGTGGAGCACATCGTTTCGATAGGCATCCAATTGCACCGATTGACTTCCCATTCCGAGATCCTGACGAATGACCGACACATTGTAGGTTCGCGTCTTAATCAAACTGACAATCGGGAATACCTTCTCCTCGCGGATCACGCGGGACTTTCGGTAAGCGTCAGCTATCGCGAGGCGAATCTCCTCGATCGTCATGTGACGGACCGAGAATGGTTCGATTCCCGGCAACTGAATCGTACCATCCTGCTGAACCACTACCGGAAAACCGGTTGAAGGAGGCATAGGGTTGCCTTGGTCCGGGAAATTCACGGGCAATGCCGATGGAGGTGCGGTGGGAGGACTGAATGGAAAGATTCCATCGACTGCGACCCCCAAAACATCCCCAGAATCGACGCGATAGAGAGACGGAGGATTTTGGCCTAACAGGCGATAGTCGATCGGCGTGCGATCGTTGCGAGTCACGGGCCGCAACGAATCGGGAATTTCCGAAGCAGGTGTTCCGCGGATTCGAAACAGAAGTGCGCTACATCCCGAAGATGAACCGATCCCACACACTAGCAGGACGAGCAAACAGAATCGACTATACCACGATGGGTTCGTCAACGATCTGATTTTCACGTCGGGGAATCCTTTCCATCGAACGGCTGCATCCTGCAACTGGGACACTCTCATTGAGCGCGTGCAGGATGTTTCGACTGATTCCACGGATCCTATCGAGCGATTCCCAACCCGTCCGCACCACGGGTACAACCCCCACAAGTGGATACGCGACAGCGCTCGGTTAATCCGTATAGTCGCTACGCCTTCTCACGCACCTGACCTAGGGCATGCGATGTCACGCTGGCAATTTTCGTTTTGGATCCTTCATATTCCTGGGTGGGATCGGCCAAAAACCAGAATCCGGCGATTGCCCCAAAACTATAGCCCAGTAGATAGATCATGATATCTGACAGGTCCGCAATGTAAGGAGAGTGATAGACCTGGAAGATTTCGATCATGGTTCCGATGGTTGCGGCAAACACAAAACCAGACACCACCGGAAATCGACGCGCGTATCCGAAACGGCTGAGGCTATAGCCTGCGACGAGCAAACCCAGCACTCCGAACATCCCCATTTTTCCGGCCAGATTAGACAGGGCACTGTACTCGCTCGTGTAGTAATACCGCGATAGCGGTGGGCTGAGCATACCCCACCATCGCTCCTGAATAGCTTGGGGATCGGTCACCAATGTGTGGCCCCGCGCGATGAATAATCCGGGTAGCAGGATCGCGTAGATCGCAAACGCAAGAAACCAAGTTGCAGGTTGGTTGAACACTTTTCTCCATAGGGCAGACTTGGCAATCAATAGCCAGCCCGCAAGCCCTCCAACGATTCCCGCGGGAACTTCATCGCCAGCTGCGTGCTTGGAAAAAATAGGGACCTGCAAGGCTTCGAAGAACGCAGCCATAAAGCAAATACCCAGAAAGGCCCAGAACGGACGCGCCTTCCATCCCAACCAAACTCCGAATGGAAAAAGCCGAAGTGCCGCCAACACCCAACTCTGTGCAATCGATAGCCATCCAGCAACGGAAATATCCGTCCACCATCGCAACCGACCAGCTACCCTCTTCTCCTCTAATTCCGTGACAGAAAGGATAATGTCGAACGGATACAGACTGTAAAGAAAACAAATCAACATCGTCAGGGCAGTGACGGTGGCTGCCTTCGTCGATAAAGGCCGCGATTGAAGCAAACCTACTACGGTCCTTCCCAAGACAGGACCAATAATCAACCAAACAATCCCTCCCAAGGCGACACCCGCAACGCCCGCCGCGACATCATTCCATGAGACGGTGCGAGGCGGAAACCAAATCTGAATCAGTTCGATCAACAATACGAGCAGAGACAGCATGGCAACGATAGTCACCCATTTCAATGCGAGGCCGAAAACGCTCCGTCTGTCCGTAGAGAAAAAATATCCGCAGAGCAAGAAAGCCGATGGCATGAAGATAAGGGTGTTGGCGATCCAATCCGCTCGTTCCCAAACGCCGAGTTCGAGCCATGGTATCGACGACCATCTTTGGATCGATTCCTCCCATGGCAGCGGCTGGTAATCCAGCGGCACGATCGATGCGTAGATCACCAGCAACGTACAGAAAAGTCCCGTGAGTCCCAACAGAGGCCGCAGACTGGAAAGCCCCTCAAACCACCCCCCGGATACTGAGTCACTAGAGTGGGACGATCCGAAATCGGTCGCGGCGTCATTCGATTTCATCGTCAAAATCACAGGGGGATCGAGCATCGAAACAGGGACTACGTTCGAGTCTAATTCGATCCTGGCTTTTTCCTAGCGCTGGCCTGCCCGTCTACGGAAGTGTTACCACAAACCCGTCATTTCGGCCCGCCATGGCGCGAAAGACCTGCATGTCGACATTCGTTGTGATGGTGTGCGTCGAGCCATCCATCAACAGGAAGTAACACCCCCCGGTATGAGGGCTCCAGAATCCGCCAGGGCTTCCTGTCGGTGCATTGGGGCCGCCCGATCGAATGTGCACGGTCGCCATCGTAATTGCAGGCCTCGCTGTTTGCCCAACCACTTGACCGCGACTTTGTGCGATTCGAGGAGAGAACACCGTCTGCGCATTAGGGATCACCCCCGCCCAACCGTTCGGCGTAAACATGCTCGCTCGTTCACCAAGACCGATCGTGTTCGATGTCCCGTCGGTAATGTGCGCATGGCGGATAGCGGTGTTCCGGTGAAACATCCCATTGAAGGGTTGTTCCTCATACATAGCGGTATATCCCGGCGCGTTCGCTGGATCACCACCACCAAGACAGCCAACGTAACTGGTGTGTGCCAAGTCCGTGATGCCGATGGATGTCGGCCACACAGTCACCGATTCGTTCCATGCGTCGGAAGGACATTGATAGGTTGAGATCCTCGTGCTTCGGGCTGCTTGATTGGCTGTTGCTGTGATAGGAAGGCTAAAATTGATGGAGTTGCGGAGCGAGGATTGCTCCATCTGAGGAAGCATCAGGGCAAAGAAACTCCAGCCCGGCCCCGCTTCCGGTATCGGGGTATTGCCCCCACCAGGCCATGGGCCCGTCACTCGTGAAATGAATCCAGGGGGATACATGCGATGGGCGGCTTCGTAGTTGTGAAGCGCCAGACCCATTTGACGCATATTGTTCGAGCACTGCATGCGACGAGCTGCCTCGCGAGCAGCCTGTACCGCAGGAAGCAACAACCCCACCAAGATGCCGATGATCGCAATCACCACCAACAATTCAACTAACGTGAAACCAAGACGTCGAGTTCGACTCATCATTTGTTCCCCAGACACACACGAAGCGCGAATCTTTTCGGACGCGCAAACCGCCTCTACTCCCCCTTGGAATAGCGGGTCGATCGAGATGTGGCTGGCTGAGGAACTGCGCCCAAAAACAAGGCGCCCAATCGCTTGCTGGATTTCTCGATCCGCCATATTGTTATTGAGACTCAGTCTCACTACAATCCCCCCGGTCTAGATTTTTTTCTTCGTGAAGCGAATTTTCGGATCCATGGCCACGGAACCAACGCCAGACGAACAAAGTTACGGCGAGCAGATTCACGGCGAGCAAAAAGCTTCCGAGGACGATCCGTTGAGCTCCGGCGGCCCGCGGCTCCCGAAGATTATCCCATTTCGCGAACTGTGCCGTTGTGGCGATGAGGTTTGGATTGAGAACGAAGGGGAGCTTTACCGGCTTCGACGGACTCGCCAAGGGAAACTGATTCTGACGAAGTGACAAAATCGCAACTACGAAAGTTGTTCTTTGGGAACGGCGTAGGAAAGCTCGCTGTTATCGAGCGGCTCGTACGCTTGGAGTTGTTTCTCCAGAACGGCTGGATTAGCCTCGGAAGGATCCTGTCCTTGGGCTAGACGCTCTTCGATGCGGGTTCGAAGCGTAGCGAGATCAGCTCGGCAATCGAGGATGCGAAACGGGATTCCTTTCCGTTGCGCTAGCTTATGAAATAAAGCCCGCTGATCATGTTTGAGGAAGGTCGCATCGACAATCGCCTTGTAGCCGGCATCCAGGATGATTTCTGCCAATTCGAGAAGCCGCTGATAGGTAGCTTGTGTCGCGGTTGCATCGTAATGCCCAGAGCCGAACATTCGATTTCGTTCAATATCGGATCGAACACGCATGGCTCCCAGAGATTGGATCACACGCAGGGACTCCGTTGACTTGCCGCTGCCACTCAGGCCATGGGTGATCCAGAGTTCCGTTGATTGCGATGCGGTAGCGAACTCATGAGCCAATCGCGTGTAACGTGCGACTTCTGCGCGGGACACTTGCTTGGCTTGCGGATCACCGTCCAATTGATATTCACGCAGTGCAGCGACTTTGGCTCGGACCATGGCCAGGTAGACCAAATACCATCGCAATACTTTGAGTGCATCGTGATCGCCGTTGGCTTCGATGTATGCGTTGATCCAAACATAAGCTAGATCGCGACGGCCTCGGGCTTGCAGATCCATCATCAGAAAAGCCGCATCATAGATGACATCGATCCGAGTTAAATCGGTGTTGAATTCGATTCCGTCGAACAGTACCCATCGACCGGCCCAATGCACGATATTGCCGCAGTGCAAGTCGCCGTGGCATTCCCGTACTTTGCCGGCTCGATATCGATCATGACTTTTCTCTAAAAGTCTTGCCCACTCTTGGCGTGTCCAGTCGCGAAGGAGATCCATCTCCCTTTCGATCTCCGGGTGTGGCTGCGATTGGATCACATCGAAGTTATCGATCGCGAATCCCAAGGTCTTCTCTTGGAAGGAGCCGAAATCACCTTGGACGATTTCCGCCTCGCGATGGAACACGGAAGTTGTCCGTGCGATCTCGATCATATCTTCCGCGGTGATGAGACCTTGTTCCAATCGTTGCGAGAGAATGGCATCGTTGGCGAAGCGATGCATCTGCACTGCGTAGTCGACGATGGGGCCGTGGCCGTCGACGACGATGCGATCTTCATCTCGGGTAATCGGGACGACACGTATGTATAAGTCTTTGGCGTAGCGATTCCCTAATCGAAGTTCTTCCTCGCATGCTTTTTGGCGAAGGCTCAGCGTGCTGTAATCGAGAAATGCGGTCTTGATTTCCTTCTTCAATTTGTATGCAAGACTACCGGCGAGATAGACTCGCGAAATGTGGGTCTCATGCAACTCGATGCTTCCGTCGACCGGGTGCGGATAATCGTTGGGTTGATCCATCAGGAAACGGGGCTCTTCGCAGGGAATTCATCAAACACAAACAAAGCGATCACAACATATTTCTACAGTTTATGTCGTGATAGGGAAAAAGGCATTTGATGCCGCCATGTTTTCTAGGGAGGGATGCCCGTGGAATTGTTGCCAGAGAAGACCAGAAGTGTATTTCTCAGTGACCTTCATCTGGATTGGCGACTATCCCAACCCGACGCCGCTCTGGAATTTCTGGCTGTTTGCGATCCCCGATATGTTTATCTCGTAGGGGACACATTCGAGGGGCTACATCGTTCTCTTGATCTCGGTTCCGAGAATGCGAAACGTCTGTGGCATGCGTTGGAGCGGCTCGCCGCTCGCGGTGCCGAAGTTTTCATTCTGACAGGCAATCACGACTCTGCCTTAGCTGGCATGTCACGAGACATCCCGTTTCGGACGGGAGCTTATGCGATCCATACCAACCTGCGCGGTGAGCGGTTTTTGGTAACTCACGGGGACATTTTCGATTGCCTCGACCTAGAGGCTAAAACACCTACGAAGGAGTTTGGGAGTTGGTTTTATCCGTGGCTGGTTCGGTCGGGGGATCTGCTCCAGTGGTTGCGGATCCTGCCTAAAACTCAACGAGAAACCTGGTGCAATTATTGGAAGATGAAGATACGCCGGGCTCGCGCTCACATCGATGCGTTTGAGCGAGGCATGGTGGAGTTTGCCCAGCGCTATGGATGTGATGGTGTTGTTTGTGGGCACATCCATCGACCCGATGTAAAGCAACTCCATCATGGTTGGTACTTCAACTGTGGCGATTGGGTCGAGCACCGTTCCTGCGTTTTGGAAACCTACGATGGAGCGATGCGTCTGGTGAATGATCTGATGAGTACGCAATTCCCGAGCGAGGCAGCATGAGTGTTTTTTACTGGCAACGTTGCCAATTTCGGATTTGGAAGCGAGGTCGAAAGGACTCCAGGGTCCACAACAGAAACGGAGGCAAGTTCGATGGCCACACTCATTTACAGCATGTGCGGGGAAGGACGCGGTCACGCGACTCGGGTGCAAACCGTGGTCGAGATGCTGGTACCGCAACACCGATTCATTTTGCTGGCAGCACGGGATGCGTACGAGTACCTTTACGACTGCTACCAGGGAAATCCGATGGTCAGTGTCCGAAGATTACCTGGCCTCTTTTTTGCATACCGGAATCACAAGGTCGATTACACGCGATCCGCCATCAACGCCGCGCCTTACTTGGCTAAGCTCAATGCGATGGTTCGCTATGTTGTCGGAATGATGGAACGCGAAGAGCCCGCCTTGGCGATCACCGACTTTGAACCGATCCTTCCAAGAGCAGCTCGAAAAGTGGGGATCCCTTGGATCTCGTTGGATCATCAGCACTTTTTGAGTGTCAGCAGTTTTCAATCGATGCCAGTATCCTTTCGTTGGCGAGGCTGGTTCTTGAGATCGACCATTCCGCTGTTCTATTCGGGGCAAGTAGGCGAAGCGGTCAGTTCGTTCTTTCATCTTCCTCCCCGTCCCGGTACCGAAGCGATTCCTCGTATCGGCGTATTGCTTCGAAATGGCATTATCAATGCCGGCAGCTATCCTCGCCCATCGCAAGGGCATATCTTGGTCTATATAAGACGGCACGCGCCCGACTCGTTATGGCATGCTTTGCAAGCAAGCGGTCGTTCCGCAATCGTGTACGGCTTGGGCGAAAAGCCGATGCAAGGCAATATCGAATTCCGTGCTGTAAGCGATCAGGGGTTCGTTCGAGATCTTGCGACCTGCGATTGCTTGGTTAGCACGGCGGGTAACCAATTGGTAGGTGAAGCGTTTTATCTGCAGAAACCGGTACTGGCGATTCCAGAACCAGGAAATTTCGAACAGCAATTGAATGCATGGTTGGTCGCTCAGTCGCGAGGAGGTTGGTCGACCACCTTCAGCCAACTGACCCCGCATCTGCTACAGCAGTTCCTGTTTGCATTGCCAAGTTTACGCGCGGTGCTCGCCACATTAGATGTAGCCGGTAACGCTGCCGCCAAGGCGTTCATTGAGGATCACTTGCCGTTGCATGCAGGCATTGAACAGCAACCTTTCGAGTCAACCTCGCTATGGGGATACGCGTCACCACGGGCTATCGCATCCTAACGGAGTTTTTCAAATATGACTTGGATCGATGCGATTTGCAGAGCACCCGGTTTCCTTTCGGATGCGGTCAAGTATCGCTCGGGCCGTTCGATTCGGCCCCGCATGTTGACGCACACCGTCACCTTTCGCTGCAACGCTCGTTGCATCATGTGCGACTCGTGGAAGATGTCCGGGAAAGGGGATCTCACCACCGACGAGATCGAATCGATCTATCGGCAATTGCCTCGCATGGATGCCGTGAGATTGACGGGTGGTGAACCATTCGTACGGTCGGACTTGCTCGATATCGTCGGAATCGCGCATCGCCATCTGCGTCCTCTGGGTATGCATATCACGACCAACGGTTTCCTTACCGATCGAATTGTAGAACTGTGCAATCAACGGCCCAAATCGTTTCCGCTTCAGATCATGGTCAGCCTCGATGGCATGCAGGCGAAACACAACCATGTTCGGGGCAGCTCCATCGCCTGGTCTTCGGCAACCAAGACCTTGGAGATCCTCGCCCAGCATCGAGAGGAGTGGCGACTCGATCTCGCGGTCAATCAAACCATCGTAGATAGCGAGGGTGTGGAACAGTATCGGGAACTGCGCAAGTTCCTGACGCCCCTCGGAATTCGGCATCAGGCGGTCATGGCATACGATGGCAGCGCAACCTATAACCTGGAGCGCGAAATCGATCTAGCGCCGAAACAGATCGGACACTTCGCAACTTTCGGCGAGTTCACCGATGATGACCTGCGAGCTCTCTTCGCGGAAATCGAAAAGGACCTCCTCAGCCTTCCAACATGGGCTCGAGCCGCGAAACGGTACTACCTCGAGGGTATCCGACAGCGTCTGCTGCCATCGGAATCGAAGAGAGCCTGGAATAACCCAAAATGCATCGCACTTCGCGCTCACCTAAGAATTTTCCCCAATGGCGATGTACCGACATGCCAATTCAATACCAAGACAATCGGCAATCTAAAGGAAAAACCGTTCCAAGAAATTTGGAGATCGCTCAAGGCGGATTCGCAGCGCGAATGGGTGCGAGCGTGTCCAGGTTGTTGGGCCGAATGCGAAGTTCTACCCAACGCCATCTACACCTTGGATCTTGTGAAGCCCCGAAAGCAACACTCTGCTATTCGCGAACCATCACTAGCCAGCGCAACCATTGATTAAAATAGCATTCGCTCTCCCGCGTCCCCTTCCCATCCCTTCCGTCCTCGTTGTCCCCTCTGTCACTTCAGTCCCTTTCCGAACCCTGCTCCTGTTCTGGGTTCAAGGACATCGCGAGCAAACGGAGCGATCCCCAGTCACCGAGATAGGCCATTTCTTGGAATGCCACACCAGTTTCCCAGAATCCGCCTCCGATATAGCGAGCTTGACGTGTCACGCCGATGAAGCAATTGGGTTGATTACCCCAAACGCAGCAGAACGCAGTCTCCGAAGCCGCGATCTCTTTCCTGCACAGAAGCGCAAGTCCATCGTCAGAAAAGTTTTTGGTCACTCCAATAAACGGTTCGTAGGGATATGACGAACCAAAAACCTGCACCAGTACAGGCATCGACACCGGACGACGTGAGTACTGGCGTTTATCTACTCCCCTGAGTGCTTCCCGGACTGAATAAAGATCAATCACGCGGCGCATCGTTCGCCAAACTTCCTGCTTCTTGCGACGCTCCTCGAAGACAGATGATCGTGTTGACGAGAAGAATCCAAACATAAGCGAGATGCCCCCTGCAAGGTTCAAAGATCGATGGTTGAAAACGAATCCTTGGGCTTAGACGAATCCTTTCTCCGACTTCCTTGGAACGTAGCGTATGGCGTAATCAAACGATCCGGAAGCAACCATGGATTGATGGAAAACTTCTTCACTCGTCCCCTGTAGATGTCATACCCTGTATATTCGCTACAACTCGACCCTTGAATCGCCCCCGCAAGTCCATTCGCCGCATAAGAAATGCGTGTTCCCACAGTTTTATCTCGCAGTCTTATCTCGCAGTGTCTACATGATGGGAGCCACTTGAAGATCGATGACAGATCAAAATGAACCCCGACTCGCTTCTCCGGGAGCAGGACTCCCTGCTGTCGAACTCGTTGCCGCTCGATTGCTCTTTGTAGCGAAGCGATTGCTTTGCAGTCGTCGTTCCTGCGATATTCGCTTTGCAAACGAGCGACAACGCATCTTGGAACTTGTGCGAGACTGCACTCCGCAACAGGGTGCACGCAGAGTCCTCATCCAACGCATGGCAGGACTCGAAGACAGTAGCCGATACTGGTCAATTTGGATGACCTTGGATCATCTGCGAATCGTGCATTGCTTCATGGCAGATTGTATCGGCGAACTCATGCGCGGAGTGGTTCCAGTGGCTGTATCCAGCATCGCAGCCGTCAAGCCGAGAAACGACGTGGGACACGAGGTTTTGGTCCCATTTGAAGCGTCCTGTAATGCCCTGGCTTCTGTAGTGGCATCATCAAGTAATTTGAGAACCAAATCGCGTTACTCGCATCCTTGGTTCGGACCGCTGAACGCTGCCGATTGGTATATGCTCTCCGGCATCCATATGGGAATTCATCGACGACAAATCGAGCGAATCCTCGCAGGCCCAGCATCGACACCTAACCACCGAATGTAATCCGATCCCTAGATATTCACTCAGCATGGCTGGCAAACCTTACTAGACATGGTTTTTCCTGCCTTGTGGTCCACCGCAGTTATTAGCTACCCTGCTATTCCCGTACGGGCAAGGTCTCAGGCAGTGACAGCACTTTACAGAGGTACATCGGTATCCAGGATGCTTTCTCATGCGTAGCTGGCTATCTGTTTTGATAGTGGTATTGGTCTGTCTATCTGCGGGTTGTGCGCGTTTCGCCCCTATCCCAAAATCGGGAACTGCTCCCCTGCTTCAAGGCAGTCCTCCGCAGATTCGCGAGCGATTGCTAGCCCACATCCCGATCGGTACATCGCGCGCCGACGCTTCGCGGATCGCGTTGGAACTGGGTTTAGAGCCATCCCCCCCTACGCTTGGAGTCGAAGAGGATAATTCCCTTCGTTTTCAAAAGGAGGGAAGGCACGGGTGGACTGGTCGGAAGATATCGCTGATCCAGATCGAATGTCCCAACGGGGTTGTCGATGAGATCTTCTGCGAGCAAATCGGGCACGATTGATTTCCGTAGCTGGACATTTCATCGCCCGACGGATCTGCCGCATGCCCGTTTTCTGTCCACTGGATTTCCATTCCTTCAGCGGCACGTACGATTACTTCCGCGAGGGTAACTCATCGCCCGAGGCTCGAAAAAATTACGTGGCTGCGACGAGGTGGTAGTTGAAATGGATGAAATGAGATTGAGAAAGTCCATCACCAGCGGCTTTACGCTGGTGGAACTGCTGGTGGTGATCGCCATCATCGGAGTGTTGGTAGGACTTCTTCTGCCCGCAGTCCAGGCGGCTCGCGAAGCAGCTCGTCGCATGCAATGCTCGAACAATCTGCGGCAATTGGGATTGGCGATGCACAACTACGAGTCTGCCGTGCGGCGGATTCCACCGAGCGCCTGTGTGAACCCGAGGACGACGGCGAACGCCTCCTGGAGCATCCACGGCCGGCTGTTTCCTTATCTCGAACAAAACAATCTTGCCAACCAGATTGATCTCAGTCGTAACTGGTCGAACTTTCCGATCCTGAATTACTATCGAGTCCCTACCTACGTCTGTCCATCCGATCCCCGATCCGATACTCCGCGCGACACCAGTTTGACGGGTAGCAGTGTTCGGATGTTTCTCTATCCCACGAACTACGCGTTCAATCTAGGAACATGGTTCGTGTACGATCCCGTTACGAATCGAGGTGGTGACGGGGTGACACATCCCAATTCTGAAATGAAATTGGCATCGGTCGTCGACGGATTGAGCAGGACTCTATGGTCTGCCGAGGTTCATGCATGGCAAGCTTACACACGCAACGGTGGCCCGCCGACAACCGTCATGCCCCAAACGATCCAAGAAGTTGCCGCGATCGCCGATAGCGGTGTCAAGGACCGAATTCTGCCGGATCGAACAGGAACCGGCCGTACCGAATGGACCAATGGTCACTGCCATCACAGCGGGTTTACCGTAACACTCGGCCCAAACACGGTGGTTCCCTATACGTTCAACGGAGTTCTCTACAACATCGATTACAACTCGCAACAGGAGGGCAATAGCTTAACTCGTCCCAGCTACGCCGTCCTCACTTCACGCAGCTTCCACGGTGGGTTGGTCAATGTTTGCCTGATGGATGGTTCGGTGCAACCGATCAATAACAACATCGCTCTTCCGATTTGGAGAGCTCTCGGTACGCGGGCTCAAGCGGACAACTCCGAGATTGACCAATAGCCCAATCTCTTCAGCTTCCGTCACTGGCTCGGCTTGCAATCCATCCACATAACTACGAAACGTGGTTCACGTTGTCCGTTTCCGTCGGTCTCCGTGAAGGAGCCGATACTATGCGGGTACAGACCATCCTTTTGTCGCTTGGGTATCTCGGCCTCCAGTTCGGATTGATTTAATCCAAGGGAAAAATCCCATTGCGCACCGCTGCGATTCTCGCGGAAAACACAGACGCAACGGAAATCGCTCGATCCGACTTGGACCTGCATCAAATGCGGTCGCCAACCGCGTTCGTGGTATTCTGCGACCAGGGAACGTAAGTCCTCGAACGAGAGATCGAAGTGGGCGCGATGGCCGATCCCAGGCTGCAATAGGCGCGACTGCATGCCACGGTTACCGCGATCACTTCGAGCCAAACTAATCGACGTTGGCAACCATCCCGCAAGGCTGTCTTGTTCGATTTCCTCTACCATGTGATCCGAATCATACCACCATGTCTGCCATCTCTGATTGGACGTGATCCACAACATCGAGCCACTGGGCTCCCCTTCAGGAGGCTCGTCTGCATAAAAGTACATCAGCCAGGCGCACGCATGCGTGCTATTCATCGCTTTGAAATCCAAATGGAAGCCATCGTAATCCTTGAATTCATGAACCTGCCAGTCCACTCCTGTCGTATTCTTAATAGCAACCGCATCGAAGATAAGAGGATCCGAACCGGACCGCGTGTTGATACTGATAGGGATGTACTTCGTCCGAATCGATTCCAACCATTTGCGAAAACTTGCCAGATCCGCACCGTGGATTTCCGTGGCTTCGATCGCAGAATTATCCTTCGAGGCCGAGTTGTCCTTGGACGATATCGCTAGTCGCTTGACCGCTGAAACGCTCAGCGCGAGTCGAACGCCGGTGTGGAATCCGGGCGCCATTTCCGCATCGTAATCGAGACGAGATGCTGAGCGACTGGTTGCAGTAGGCCAGAACCAATCCCCTCCTCGAATGACTCGATTTCCATCTCCGTTTGAAGCGGGTCCAGAGGGATTGATCGAGATCGTAGCGGACTGTTTCTGATACGTCGACAGCGAGTACAGATCAAAGACATGTTCATAAACGTTGCCATGCATGTCATGCAATCCGAATGGATTCGGGGGAAAGGAAGCAACGGGGAATGATCGTTGAGCCACGTTCGCTACGTTTTCCCTGGCTGCTAAATCGGTTTCATCATCCCCAGTCCAGTACGAGGTCGAGGTTCCTGCCCGGCAAGCAAACTCCCATTGGGCTTCCGTGAGCAATCCGTAGCTTCCCGGCCAACCCGCGATCGTCCACGGTTCGGCGTCGGATGAAACTAACGGAAGTTGGAGTCGCAGGTTTAATCGCTTGCATAAGTCGACCGCTTGCCGCCAGGAAACACTTTCCACAGGCAGTTGTCGCGTATCCCGATCTTTCAACGAACCAGCCCCTGGACCACCGACACGGAAGTAGGCCGGATTGGTGGACATGATGTCTTCAAACAACGACTGAGATACCTCCGTGGTTGACACATAGTAAGGCTGCGTGATCACTACCCAGTGCTGTGGTGCCTCGCTGAATACCCTGCTAGCCCAATTTCCGCTATCGCCGGCGATCGCGATGGAGCGATCGATTTCTTTTTGGTTGCTCCCCATCAAAAAAATTCCGGGAGGAATCAATCGAAACCGGATTCCGAGCGGGTCCTCGTATTCCACTGGGGCGCCGACGTAGTTCGCCCATTGCTGTTGCAATTGCGACGCCTGTTGATTGCTGAACGGGACAATCGCTGGTGGGGGTGCATCGGAGGGCCAATTCTTAGCGAATTCGACCTTCGCTTGCTCCAATAGACCGTTAGCGACCTGCAAATAGGAGTTCTCTGTGACAGACAATTTGCTGTCAGCCTCTGATTCAATCTCTATCCTCCGTCCTTGTGTCAGCCAAACTCCCAGGGCTAAAAGAATGGCCAATGGAATTGCCGCTCCGAGCCAGGCGAGCCGCCACATATCGATCGACGAAAACTTCGGCGCATCAACTTGTTTAAACGATGACTGCTTTCGTTCGGGGAGCCTTCCTCGTTCGATCCATTCCTTGTGAGCCTCTTTGAGTTCTGTCGTGACCAAGTCGAGGGATGGGTAGCGATCCTCTGGTTTCTTTTGCATCATGCGTTCGATCACCCCGCACAACCACGCGGGCGCGTCGGGATTGCTTTCCGCGATCGGTCGAGGAATGGCTTCGGCGACCCGTCGCATTACCCCGAGAGCACTGCTGGCGCGAAAAGGTGGGCGTCCTGTGAGCATCAGGTAAAGAATACTACCGAGGCTGAATTGATCGCTACGAGGATCGAGCGAGTGTCCTTGGGTTTGCTCCGGGGACATGTACATCGGCGTTCCTGCGACGAAACCCGATTGCGTCAAACTGGCGTCATCCACGGTCCTGGCGAGCCCGAAATCCGTCAGCACCACTCGCGGTTCGCGACCCGTTTCGATCAAGATGTTGGTCGGCTTAACATCGCGATGGATCAGCCCTGTGGTGTGTGCGGCGGCGAGTGACTGAGTCAATTGAATCGCGATCGGAAGAATTTGCGAGCAGTCGAGGGGGCCTTCGTCGTCGATGCATTCTTGCAATGTTCTCCCGCGTACCCGTTCCATCACGATATAAGGAATGGGCTCCTCTTCGACTGCGAAAACTTGGATCACATTAGGGTGTCGAATCGCGGCCCCGGCCCGAGCCTCTCGCAGAAATCTCTTGCGGGGCGGTGAGGTTTTTGCCAGATGAGGTAGCAAAACCTTGATGGCGACTTCCCGTTCTAATTTTGTATCCCAACCTCCCAAAACCACCCCGAACGCCCCCTGACCGATGATCTCGCGAATCTCGTAGTGACCGAGTGTTCCCAATACGCCACTGCTTGTCGCCGGTGCCAGGAAGGAAAGATCAACCTCCGATGTGATCGGCTTCCATTCGCTGGTTTCGTTGGCGGCAGTATCGGCGTGGCCAGGTTCCAAAAACTTACCGAGATTGCCTGTCAGTGCGATGAGAGCCTCGATGCGATCGATCTGTTGCTGATCGCCCGCACAAGCTTTCGCGAGAAAAGCCCGGCGTTCGCTCGGATCGGAGATCTCAATGGCTTGCAGAAAAAGAATGCGTTCTTTCATCGGTCTATCCACTTACGGAATCCATGAATCATGTATGGACCTACATGCGTAAAACAAACGCGAGAACTGCCAAAAAAAGTTTTTTTCAGTTGGCGGTCATCGCATGCAAGAGCCAAGTTCTGGCGAATTGCCACAATCGGTGGGCTGACCGCTCGGAAATCCCTATGCACTCCGCAGCTTGGGATACAGTCAAACCGGCAAAGAAACGGAGCCGAACCAGTTCCTCGGCCATCGGATCGCGCAGGGCCAGTGCGGTCATTGCCTCTTCGAGGGCCAGTAGCAATTCGGGAGACTCGGCATCGGACAGCGGACTGGACAACGCTCCCTCTTCGATCGCCTGGCGAATCATGCCTCCTCCCTGTTTCTTCCCCCCTTTTTGACGAGCCCTGTCGATAAGGATTCTTCGCATCGCTTGCGACGCGGCACCGAAGAAATGTCCGAGATCGTCCCATTGAGGGGACTGCGCTTCGGGGCCAAGCATGCGCAGGAATGCCTCGTGAACGAGCGCAGTCGCTTGTAAAGTTTGCCCTGCGGATTCCCGATTCAGTTTGGCTTGGGCCAACTGCTTGAGTTCCTCGTACACCAAGGGAAACAGCGATTCGCTGGCGAGTCGGTCGCCATCCCGAATTCGGGTTAACAAGAGGCTCGCTTGCGACTTCTCGCCCATACTCACGAATCGTCCTCGGGTATCCGCGTCAGTTGGATGGGTTGACGCGTGGGTGAGATCGTAAATGCGACCGGATTCATTTCGCGTCCGTCTGCGCGACAACGAAGCGACCATTCGATTCGAATCAAATGGCCGCTCAAACTCAACGGTCCGCGGGGTAACTTCAAAGACCAAGTTTGATTACCACGGGCCGGGACTCCGCTCCAAGTCTCTTCCGCGACCGCTTCGGAATCGCTTGTGCCTTTTCCTTCGGTATCCCATCGCAATTCGAGATAGATCGCGCGCGGCGGTGGGTCGAGATCCCATTGGACATGTGCATGAAGATACTCACCAGGCATGTAATTCTGATCAGCTCGATCGAGGGTTGCATCAAGCATGTTCCAGCTCCTCGACAAACGGCGTCAAGACGCGAAACGGAAAGGCGTCGTCCAGATCGGGCCACCAAGCGACATCGCCATCGGTTTGAATGAGCCAAACGATCTCGTTGTTGTCGCTTTTGAACGAATGCATCGTTTGCTGCGGCAAGTGAACCAACTCAAAACCCCTAGCGATGGTTTTGGGATCCTCCGTTTCGACAATCACTTGCTTGAAGAATGTCGACTCTTCGGTGCGTGTCGAGGTTCCTTGCCTATAGGATGCCTTTTCCTTGCCCATGAGTGTCAGCGTTAATTTTCGAATTGCCTGCGTATTACCCTTGAACATCCAACTGATTTCGAATTCTGTCCCGGGATAAATATTCTTCTGGCTCAAGGCCAAGATTGGTTTGGGATTAAAGCATTTCAGCAACATGTTCAGCGCGAACATATCGAGGAACAGGCCGACCAACATAAAGATTCCTGGACAAACGGCCCCCATCCAGAACTTGCTCCGAAGAGCCGCGACAACCATGAACGCAGGAACGGCTGTGAATACAGCTCCAAAAAGCGTGATGATGACCGCAACCATGATGCGCGATGTTTCGGGTTCAATGACCAATGGACCGTCGGGGCCAGTATCCTCGATGGGGCAGGCATTGCTGTTCAGGGCTAAATAAGCCATCGGTTACTGTTCCCAATCACCTAGTCCGACTCGGAACAGTCCGTCGCTGTTTGCCTGACCGCGGGCCATGATGGGTGTATTGAAGAGGGTTGAGATATTTCCTTTGCTATCGACCGCGATGACTCCGCCGGAATCGACTGGCAAGGTCTTTTCCACCGCATGGCCGACAGCGGTTTCAAGACTTTCGTGGAGATATTCCATGCGCGCCGAAATCGCCGAGGCAATGTGATGTTTGATGAACAACTCGCCGACTCCCGTGCAACTAATGGCACATGTCGCGTTGTTCGCATAGGTACCCGCACCGATGACCGGTGTATCGCCGATGCGTCCGTATTTCTTGCCGAGAAGCCCGCCGGTGCTGGTGGCGGCCGCAAGGTTGCCATGAACGTCCATCACGACACAACCGACCGTTCCCAAGTAAAAGAGTCGATCTTCTCCTCGATCGTGATCGCTTTTCGAGGTGGATTCTTTTTTGGTTTGCTGACGTTTCTTCCAATTGCGCCAGTTTTCGATCTGCTCTTCGGTCTTGAAGTAATCCGGAGGTGCTGTGGGGAGTCCGAGTTGCTCGCCGAATGTGTCGGCTTCGTTGCCGCAAAGGAAAACGTGAGGAGTCTTGTCCCGCACCGAGCGGGCTAACGTGATGGGGTTACGGGCGCGAAGGACATTGGCCACCGCACCGCAGGATAGGTCGGCACCATCCATAATGCTCGCGTCGAGAGAATACTCTCCGATTTCGTTGAGTACGGTACCGCGGCCCGCATTGAAGTTGGGGTCATCTTCGAGAACTCGCACCACAGCCTCCGCGACATCGATCGCTGTTGCCGACTGCTCCAGCATCTGCTTCCCTTTGCTCAGCGCAGCCTGCAATCCGACGATACGATCGCGACGTTGTTGGTCATTCCATCGATCCAGGTCACCTCCAGCGCCGCCATGAATCGCGATTGTCCATTTGGGTTTCGTTGTTTCGTCAGTGGATGGGAAACTCGATTCGGTATTCACGGATGAGCTAGGATCGGAAGAGGGTTCGAATGAATAAACGGGGCCAATGCACAGGGCAAGCCCGACGAAAAGAAATGAGCCGAACCCAGACCAGTGGGAACGGCGGTAACGATGGGTCGATCTCGACATGGTGCATACCTTTCTCGGTTGCTCACGAGTGCGAAGTCAACGCGGATAGCTTATGAAACCTGAAGAGATTGTAGCGAGTACGCACCCGGTCTGCGACAACCTCAGGATCAGCATCCTTGCGTTTCTGAAATCGTGTTAAAATAAGTTTCAAGAAGACCGTAAATCGAGCGAATGGATAGATACAACCCTCGCTCGAGAGGTTGTGTGGAAGCCTTGTTTATGAACGCAACACAGGCAATTCACCGAGCGAGCGATTTTCTGTTCGGGCGATTTTCTGTTCGGGCGATTCACCGTTCGGGCAAATACAGTGAAACCGTTTTGCTTTTGGCATTGATAGAGAGTTTTCCACCATGCGCGAACACTACCGCATCTTGTCATTTCTTTTGGTCGGAGTTGCTTTTGCCTCATTGCTTGGATGTGATATCCAAATTCCTAACTTAGGTTCGGCAAAGGTCGTCCGAGGCAACGGTGTGGTTGTTACTGAGGAACGAGTTGTGGAAGACTTTCATTCCATTGAGATTCCTGGCGCGATTCAAGTCAATATTTCGTACGATTCGGAACCCGCGTTGAGTATCACCGGAGAGGAAAATCTGCTCGCGATCATCGAAACCCGTTGCGAGGACGGTCGATTGGTAATCCGTTCGACCGAGTCGTATTCGTCGAGCAAGCCGATCATTATCAATGCGAAGTGTTCGAAACTTCAGAGTTACCACGGTCACGGAGCATCGCAGGGAACGGTCGCAGAGGTCGATGCGGAGTCGTTTGATGTAGAGTTGTCTGGAGCCAGTTCGTTGGAGATCCAAAGTGGCAAAGTCGATTTCTTGAAAGGTTCCGCTTCGGGTGCTTCGACCTTGCGTGCCGGGAAGCTTGAGGCCCGCAAAGCCGATGTCGA
>JAGWWZ010000067.1 GCA_018970165.1 Planctomycetota bacterium
AAAGGGGTGTAGCTCAATTGGCAGAGCACCGGTTTCCAAAACCGGGGGTTGCGGGTTCGATTCCTGCCGCCCCTGCTGGCGACTGCCGCAGGTAGCCTCCTAGATAATTTCGATTCCACGTATCTCCAACCATTTGCCTGGATAGTCATGGCTGCGGTTACTGACGAAACCCTGAACCGTTCCTTGGGAAGCGAACTGCTGACCGGGACGCTTTACAAGCAAAAACAAGGACGGATCGTTCGCCAACTCACCTGTCTGGCGATTTGGTTGGCTTGTTGGTTGGGGGGATGGCAACTGTTCGAAGCCATGGGAGCTTGGGGTACCCCGGCTGCCTCGGGCGAAAACGCAGGCTTCTGGCAATCGGCTCGATACTGGTTGCCGTTGACTTTGGTTGCCGCAGGGATGTGGTTCGGCTATCGGCTGGTTAACTGGCCACGGTTTGCGGATTTTCTCATCGCCGTCGAAGCGGAAATGAGCAAGGTTTCCTGGCCGACAAAAACTGAGCTTTACAGAGCGTCCATGGTCGTTATATTCACCATGGCATTTTTGGCGATATTGCTCTTTTGCTACGATGCGTTCTGGCAATTGTTGTTCGATATCCTCAAAGTTAGTTGATTTTTTGGCGGGCCTTCTGAGATGACTGTGTCGTCGCGGCAGGCCAAATCGCCAGGAGATTGACCAGCGGTCGTTTGGCGATCGGCATGTGTACCGAGAGAAATGACTGTTTGGTGATTCGTCCGTACTGGCGCAGGTTTACGAGTGAGTAGTTCCACACCATCCACAGGGGCTGATGCAGCTCAAGGCGACATGCAGTGGTATATCCTCAAGGTTGCATTCAACCGAGAGGACACCATTCGCGAAGCTTTGGAAAAGCGGATCAAGCTCTCCAATTTGAAGAAGTGCTTCGGGGAAATATTGGTTCCCACCGAAGACGTTGTGGAATTTACCCGGGCAGGCAAGCGGCGCGTTGTGAAACGCAAGCTGTATCCTGGGTATCTCATGATCCAAATGGTCATTAATGATGACACTTGGTTCCTCGTTCGTGAGACGCCGGGTATCGGCGATTTCACCGGCACGTACGGCAAGCCGACTCCGATGTCCGATTTGGATGTCGAGCGGATCATCAAGCTGGTTCATCCCGATGTCAACGAGGAGCACGTTCCGAAGACTTCAATTCCGTTCCGCTCAGGGGATCGGGTTCGAGTCAAGGAAGGTAATTTCCAGAGTCTCGAAGGGGACGTCGATCGCATCGACGAAGCCAACGGTCGAGTCACAGTCATCATTAACATCTTCGGACGCAGCACCCCGGTCGAGCTGGATCACTGGCAGATCGAATTGTTGTAACGCCCGCTCGCGTCGAGCAGGCGACTGAGTCCGAAACCATCCATATTTGGATCCATTGAAATGGCGAAGCAAGTTACAGGAAAAGCCGCTTTCCAGGTGCCGGGTGGCAAAGCCACTCCCGCCCCTCCCGTGGGAACGTCCCTCGGCAAGTTCGGGATCAATCTCGGTCAATTCGTGTCTCAGTTCAACGAACGAACACGCGAATACAACGGGACTCCGATCCCGGTCGTGGTGACCTGCTATTCCGATCGTAGTTTTGAATTTATCACCAAGAGTCCGCCAGCCTCGGCTCTGCTCAAAATAGCGGCCGGGATCGCCAGCGGTTCTGCAGAACCTCACAAGAACAAAGTGGGGAAGGTGACGCGGGCTCAAGTAGACGATATCTGCAACAAAAAGATGGCCGACCTCAACGCCCGCGACCTGGAACATGCTCGACGCATGATCGAAGGAACCGCGCGCAGCATGGGGATCGAGGTCGTAGGCTAATCGAGAGGAATTACGAATGGTAAAACCAACCAAAGCAATGAAGACGATGCTGGCCAAGGCGCCAGGCAAGACCCCGATGTCGTTGCCGCAGGCGGTGGAAACTCTCAAGAAGTTCCCCGCACGCAAGTTCGATCAAACGGTGGAGATCCATATGAACCTCGGTATCGATCCGGCTCAAGCCGATCAGATTGTCCGCGGTTCCGTGGTCCTACCAAATGGGATCGGAAAAGTGCAGCGCGTGGTCGTGTTCGCCAAAGGTGACTTGGCCAAGATCGCCGAAGAAGCTGGCGCCGATGCGGTCGGTGCAGATGAACTATCCAAGCGAATCAAAGAAGGATGGCTCGACTTCGATGTCTGCATCGCCACTCCCGACATGATGGGGATGGTCGGTCCGCTCGGTAAAGTTCTCGGACCTCGAGGGTTGATGCCATCGCCTCGAGCAGGGACCGTTACCAACGATGTCGCTCGAGTCGTCAAGGAATACAAGGCCGGTAAAGTCGAGTTCCGAAACGATAAGGGTGCCAACGTCCACGCCGTCGTCGGAAAACTGAGCTTCGATGCAGGCAAACTGGTTGAGAACATCGGCGCGTTCATTCAATACGTGCAAGGGCTCAAGCCGAATTCAGTCAAAGGAAATTACATCAAGTCGATCGCCATCTGTGCGACGATGTCCCCGAGCATTCGCGTGTCGATGTAAAACGAGGTTTCCACATGAGCAAAATTGTTAAAAGATTGGTCAGCCGCGATATCGCAGATAGACTCCAAGGAGTTCAAGACGCGATCGTCGCGAATGTCGTCGGTATGACCGGCGGCGAGAACTACGCCATCCGAAAATCGCTCCGCGATCAAGGGATGAAGCTGTTGGTGGTCAAGAGGACCATGGCCGCACGAGCGACCGAAGGGACCTCGCTTCGCCCCGCCTTCGACAACCAGTCGGGAAGCATGGCGGTGATCTGGGGCTGTGAAGATTTCGTCGCTCTGGTCCGCAATGTCACCAAGTTGGTCGACTCCGGAAGTTTCCCCAAGTTGGAAATCAAAGGAGGGGTCATGGATGGAGAAGCCTTGTCCGCCGACCAAGTCAAGAAGGTGTCCAAGTGGCCAAGCCGACAAGAACAAATCTCGATGCTCGTCGGCCAGATCCTGTCACCGGGCAGCACCCTCTCCGGGCAGCTGGTCGGACCAGCTCGCAAGATCGCGGGACAAGTCAAGAAGATGATCGAAGATCGCGAGGGAAGCGAGGGATAGTCAATTCAGTGCCTGTCGGCGACGGCAGGTTTATCGTGTACGTGTCGAACTAGCCGGTTTTTCATTCTCGCCGGTACGTTTCATTTGTGTGTTTTCTTTCCAAGTTGAGGATCGTTAGCAATGTCCGAGTCAGCAACCGCTTACGCGGAAGAAATCAAGACCTTAGGCGAGAAGATCGTCGGCCTGACGCTCAAGCAAGCCAAGGAACTGAGTGATTATTTGAAGGAAGTTCACGGCATCGAAGCTGCCGCCGGTGGCGCTGTGGTCATGGCCGCACCGGCCGAAGGTGGTGGCGGAGCAGCTGCCGCAGCCGCTGTACAAACCGAATTCGATGTCGTCATGACCTCCTTCGGCGATAAGAAGCTTGATGTCGTCAAGGTTGTCAAGAACTTGACCGGCCTGTCTCTTATGGACGCCAAGAAGTTGGTCGAAGGCGTTCCCGCCAAGATCAAGGAACAGGTCTCCAAGGAAGACGCCGAGAAGGTCGCAGCCGAACTCAAAGAAGCAGGCGCAATCGTCGAACTCAAGTAAGCTACTCTGCAAGCTTACTCGATTCAGAGACCGCTCGTGCGATCGCATCGGTAGAAGATCTCTCCACGGACAGCCCGTGCCTTAGTACGGGCGATCCTGTTGGCAGCGGTCTCGATTCTCTGCGTCCATGCGCTGGACCATGCACCCTCGATCAGATTGCCCTCACATTCCATCACCCAGATTGTGACTGATGTAGGTAGCATCCCCAACTCCGTTGCCAATTGCAAGGCACCGGGAACATCGATGCCGTGCGTACTGGTCCATCGCAGAGCGACTATCCGTTCGTCGGGCCATTGCAATTGATGCAGTCTGCCTGATTCCGGTCCGATACACGCATCGACCAGATGCAGCGAATCGATTCCCTCGCAGCGATCGAGGATTTCCAATGGAGTCCGGGCAAACTCGCACGCAACATCATCGATCCCTAATCGGCCCAAGCATTCCACGATCCGCCATCCGATAGCGTCTTGGCCATGCGCGCTGCCGATGCCGATGACTACTCGGCGGATAACTCGACTCATACCTTAACTCGCTGTGCCGCTTGATACTGGTCTCATACTCGTTCGATGTGGAGATTGAGAAAATGAGTCGAGCAGCTGATGCATGGATCGTAGGTCCGAATCAATCGTTCGCAATCGAGCGCGATCTTTGCGTCATCGCATGCGATCAACTGAGGTAGCAATTGTCGTAGATCGGCTTCGATCTGGGCTTGATTTTGCGAGGTAGGTGGAACGATCTTGGCGAACTCAACCTTGCCCTGGCCGTCGACTCGATAGCGATGGAAGATCAAGCCTCTCGGTGCTTCGGTCGCGGAGACTCCTTCACCCGCACGCACTTCATACGGAACTCGCGATCGAGATGGCATGGTGAGGGACTTTAGGATCGCAAGTCCCTCCTCAAATGCGAAAACGGTTTCGACCGCACGGGCCAGTATGCTCTTGTGAGGATTGCGACATGGCGGTGCAATGCCGATCGCTTCGGCGGTTTGTTTTGCAATCGGAGTCAGGGTGTGGTAGTTGAGTTGAATACGCGCCAGCGGTCCGACAAAATAGGTTGAGTCGTGGGGTTTTTTGCGAGCTTGCAGAGCGGTCGAGTGAGGTACGTGGACCTCATAAAAGAACTTCTCGTAGTCTTCCACAGCAATCGAGGTATGACCGGAGGATGCGATCTCGCCCGTTTCGATCGCATACCGATCGGGGCAACTCAATGCCACGAACTCATAAGGGGCTTCAAACTCTGGAAACGTTAGTCCTTTAAGCCACTTGGCTGCGTCGACGCTGTTTTGCAATCCCCATTCGAAATCCGCGACCAATGCTGCGAGCTCCTCGTGCCGGGGCAACCGATAGTAACCGCCGATCGCAAGATTCACCGGATGAATGGCACGTCCGCCAAGGATCTCCAACAACCGATTACCGATCTGTTTGAGTTTCAGACCGCGTTTCACTTCGTTCGGAAATCTTTTCGCTAGCTCGATCGCGCTGTCGCAATCAAAGAAGTCGGGGGCATGAAGCAAATGAATGTGGAGAACATGGCTTTCGATCCATTCGCCGCAATACATCAACCGCCGCAGGCGTGCAACCTCGGGATCTATCGCAATCCCTTGGATGCTCTCGAGGGCCTGGACCGAAGTCATCTGATAGGCAATCGGACAGATTCCGCAGATGCGCGAGGTGATATCGGCGACATCGTCCATCGGCTTGCCTCGAAGCAATGCTTCAAAAAACCG
The DNA here is from genome assembly GCA_018970165.1 of Planctomycetota bacterium. Lineage (GTDB taxonomy): Bacteria > Planctomycetota > Planctomycetia > Pirellulales > Pirellulaceae > JBKCUI01. The sequence continues at coordinate 5,333 of JAGWWZ010000067.1, forward strand.
CGGCGGCTCGTAGATCTTCAGTTGCACTTGCTCGATCTCGTTGCCGCGCAAACGAACATGCAGGGCACCTTCCCCTTCGACGCGTGTCAGGATCGGAACCTGGATCGCTCGTGTTGTCGTTTCTGATTCGGACATGGAGTCGGCTCCGATAGGTTTATTGCAATAGGTCTAGCGACCGTCCGTGACTTTCCCAGGTAATTGCTCTGGGATGCGGCCAGTAATCTGCCACAGTCGTTGGCTCTCCTGGGCAAATGCAGGAGCGGCTACGTTGAAGTTGCTCAGCAGGTTTGCCAAATGTCCAGGGTCAGATTTCCCGTCGAGGATCCCGTCGCTCCATGCGCGGACGTTCGGGTCTCGAGAAGGACCAAAGCATCCATAGCAACCGCGATCGTATGCAGGACAAATCGAACCGCAGCCTGCCTGGGTCACCGGTCCGAGGCATGCCTTGCCCTGGGCTACAACGACGCAGACCGTTCCTCGTCGCTTGCACGGTTGGCAAACACACTCGGAGGAGGTGCGCGGGCGATGTCCTGCGATCAAGGAAAGGATCACCTCGATCAGTTGATGTTTATCGATGGGGCATCCGCGCAGTTCAAAATCGACCTTCACATGATCCGCAATCGGAGTCGAAGTCGCGAGCGAATGGATGTACTCCGGATGGGCATAGACAGCTCGCAAGAAATCGTCGTGGTCGGCAAAGTTACGCAGTGCCTGGACTCCTCCCGCTGTAGCGCATGCGCCGATCGTTACCAAGTAACGACTCTCCCCTCGCAATCGCAACAATCGCTCTCGATCTTCATGCGTCGTGATCGATCCTTCGACGAGAGTGACATCGTAGGGGCCAGGCTCCAATCGGCTGGAGGCTTCTGCAAAATGGGCGATATGCAGTGATTCTGCGAGCAGTAGCAATTCGTCCTCAGCATCGAGCAGGGTTAATTGACAACCATCGCAGGATGCGAACTTGACGACAGCGACTTTGGGTTTGCGTTTCGTCATAGGTCCCTCACCGTGAGAAAAGGCTCTGCGGTATCGTACCGCAAGACCGGACCAGTGCGGCATACGAAGTGAGATCCCCATTGGCAATGACCGCACATGCCGAACGCGCATTGCATGTTTCGCTCCATCGACAACCAAATCGATTCGCGCGCCAGGCCGCGAGCCAAGCCGCTCTTTGCCGAGAAATGCATCATGATCTCCGGTCCGCACGCGAACATCGCAGTCCGCGACGGATCAATGCTGGCCAACCGATCGATCAGCAAGTGCACCGTACCAACATGACCATGCCAATCGTCGGTCGCTCGATCGACGGTGATATGCACATCGATCCCTGATTCTCGCCATGAATCGATCTCGTCGGCATACAGGATCAGGTCGGGGCTTCGTGCGCCGTAGAGCAACGTCCGTCTTCCGAACCGCTTTGGCTCCTCCATCAAGGCATAGATAACCGGACGAAGGGGGGCCATCCCAAGACCACCGGAAACAAGCACGACATCCCTGTCATGTAGCGACTCGATCGGCCATGGTGTTCCCATCGGTCCCCGAACACCGATCATTTCTCCAACCCCTAGTTGTTCGATGGCTTGCGTGACCCGTCCGACGGTGCGGATGGTGTGCGTGATGCGATGTCCATTGTCGGTTGCTGGTCCGCTCATGCTGATCGCGACTTCGCCGCAACCTGGGACATAGAGCATATTGAACTGACCGGGCGAGAATCGATAGCTTCCGGCTAGGTTGCTATCTTCGAGTCGTAGGATCAGTGTGGCGACCGATTCGATCTCGGGGCGAATCTCCTCGATTACGGCGGTGTGGGACAGCCAGGGATTTGCGGCCGTATTCATGGCGCATTCCCGCCGCACAGAGTAGCGACCTCTTGGGTCAAATCGATTCCGACCGGACACCACGCAATACAGCGTCCACATCCAACGCACCCAGAAGTTCCAAACTGATCGATCCAGGTCGCTAGTTTGTGAGTTAACCATTGCCGATATCGAGCCCGAGTCGTGTCCCGCACGCTGCCGCCTGCGACATGGCTGAAGTCGACGTTGAAACATGAGTCCCATCGACGATTGCGAACAATTTCATCGTCGGTCAGGTGATGGACTTCATCGACCGAATGGCAGAAGCAGGTCGGACATACCAAGGTGCAGTTAGCACAACTGAGGCATCTCGAGGCGACGTCGTCCCAATGGGGATGATCGAGCCGAGCGAGCAATCGGTCTCGAATCCCGTCGGTATCGAGTTTGCGTGTGATTTGCTCGCGGGCTCGATGTCGTCGTTGCTGACCAGATTGAGATTCGTCGGAGAGAGCGATTCGCTTCGGGATAGCATCGGCTGCTTTGCGCCCGGCTTCCGAACCGATAGCGAGCAAGAAACCGTTTTCTATTTCGGTGAGTGCGAGATCGAATCCTTTCTCGCATTCGGGACCAGTTCCCATAGAGGTGCAAAAGCATGTCGCGGCCGCTTGCGTGCAATTGACGGCAATGATGAACAACTGACTGCGCCGAAGTTGATAGAGTGGATCTTGGGTTTGGCCGTTGACGAAGACTTGGTCTTGGACGGCGATTGCGGCTAGTTCGCAGGCTCTCACACCGAGGAATGCATAGCGAGGGCTCTCGACGTCTGGCGCTTGCATGGTCCAGCCATCCGACGTGCGCCGCGACCTCATGACTTCCGTGAGGGGTGGGAACAGGTATTTCTTCCAGGAGTGAGGTCCGACATTGAAACCGAAATGTTCCTGATCTGATCTTGGCTGCAGTCGGTAGACGCCGGGTTGGGAGTCATCGGTCCATCCGCGTGGCAGCTCATCGACGCGGCGAATCGAATCGTAGACTATCGCTCCTTGGTCGATGCGAGGACCGACAATGTCATGTCCTTGTTTGGCAAGATAGTCGATCAGTTTTTGCAAACCCTCCCGATCGATCCACCAGAGCTTTTCGGTATCGTCAGCCATGGAAAATCCTTGGGAAATCATGCGCTCTGCGTGGATGCGGGGGCGAACAGATCGAGCAATTGCAAGCGGGTGGCGGTCAATCGCTGGGCGAGTGCCATCGACAGCAGTCGCATGAATTGATAGCCAAATTCATGATCGCTTTGCATGCGATCCAGAACCAATCGGGCATCGATCGCGACGAGTCGTGTATGTCGGATACAAAGCGCCGAGCAGGTCATGGTTCCGTTTCCCAGGATTGCCGACCAGGCTACGAGATCTCCTGGCCCGAGGGATAGGATCCGCTGCGAGCCTCGGGTTCGGACTTGCATGACCAAGTCGATCTGTCCGTCGAGCATGACATAAACGTAGGGATTGCTTTGCCCTTCGCGGAACAGGAACTGGCCGGGATGGATTTCGAGAATTTGCGAGGCGTCGACGATTTTGTGGATTTGGTCGTCGGATAGATATTTGCCAATAACGGTCGAGGCGAGTTGTTCGATGATCGGATGTGCCGAGGGGTGATGCGTCATAGTGTCTGTAGTAGACCCGTTAGCGGTAAAGATTTCAATCGGATGGAGCGCCCCAATCAGAAGTAGCGATTCCGCTGGACACAGCCCGTTGGGCGCTTCGTCCTGCACCTCGTAACGACGAACCCGAGAATCGTGTCTCATATAAAGGTTTACGCGAAGGTGAGAACCTCAGAGCAGAAGATGTTACGGAGTGATCGTTCTGTAAAATCATTCCGGAAAGATCACATGAGCTTTACTGCGATGGCCCGTGTGTCGTGACCAATTTGCGTCCAAAAGCTACTTTCGTGAGCCGATTCGAACGATTCATCTACGGAATACCAGTCTTGGAACGGATTGCTTCTGAGAAGTTGCCAACACATGCGATATTTCTGAACCAAGAGTTGAGAAATACAGAGGCGATCTGTAAAAACAGATTAGCTGACCGAAAATTAGCTTTTGTGTTTTTCTTTTCGGAAAGATCAAAGCAAATATGGACGATGGTTTGTCGCGAAACGTTTCCTCCTCGGATGAGTCGGTGGTCGATTCACCACCTTCCCTGAAGGTGTTATTTCATCCTCGCCCGGAAATCGCTAATGCTTTGTTACCTGATGGTATTCACAAGCTGACAATCGAGGTCGAACCGAATATCAAGCTAGGTGGGCGACTTCATAAGGCTTCCGCTGCTGCCCCCGTGATTCTCTTCTTTCATGGGAATGGCGAAATAGCGGCCGACTATGACAAGATTGGCAGTTTTTACACCCGTCGAGATATGCATTTCCTCGTTGTTGACTACCGAGGATATGGAACCAGTGACGCCGAGCAGCGCAAGCTGCCGGGTTGAACTGCGGCAAACGTCGCCGTGTCCAGTGCGATTCCGACCCGGATGCTTATCCGCCGCAGACGGATTTTCGACGCATCTCGGCTAACATTCAGACGAGACAACGAGATCGTAGCACGACGCGGGTTTATCCCCGTCGGATGATGATCAGATGGTGGCACGCCCGACGGAAACCCACGCCCATCGCAAAGCCTCTGGGCGTGCCACCCTCCCAATAAATTGATTGTTACCGCGAGCGATACTCTCCTCATCCGCCGTGGCGGACGCATTGTTCGCAATCAGGCAATCGAAGTAGCGGAGGATAGCCGCAGATGATTCTCGAGTGGCTCAAACACTCGAAGAGGGGATTCTTTCGGTCTTCATGAAAAAATCCTTAATTCTTCACGAATTATCGGAGGTAGCCGGATATGTTTATTTTTTGTTCAGATGACAGCTTTTAGCGAAAGGCCTGCTCCATGCTGCGGCTTAGGTTTATAGCGATGATGCTCGCTACCCCGCTTCTGTTCGGTTGCAGTGATGGTCTTCAACAGAAAACATATCCTGTATCCGGAGAAGTTCGTTGGAACGGCAAGCCTGTGAAAGGGATCACTGTCGTCTTGCGACCGACGGATAAGTCGAAGTTCAAATGGCAAGAGATACCGCAGGCGATCACCGACGAGAGCGGAAAGTTCGCGATCCACACCTACACATCGAATGACGGCGCCCCTGCAGGCGAGTACCTAGTAGGGATTGCCCTTATGGATGCAGTGTCCGAAGAGGGGGACGATCAGGTGAAGCGTGATCTTAATGCGCCTAAGTTTCCTACAAAGTACGCGGATCCCGAGAAATCCGGGTTACGTGCAACAGTGAACACCAAGGCAACGGTTCTTGAACCTTTTGAATTGGTGGACTGAGCTTCCATTTTCAATTTGTCATGTTTTCTGGAGTTTCGAACATGCGGTCTAGGCGTGGTTTTACGTTGGTTGAGTTGCTAGTTGTGATTGCGATCATTGGGATCCTTGTGGGGCTTTTGTTACCTGCGGTCCAGGCAGCTCGAGAAGCCGCTCGCCGAATGTCCTGCTCAAACAATCTCAAGCAGATAGGCCTTGCCCTTCATAACTTCGAAAGCGCTTTCAAGTTCTTTCCCCCGGCGCGAGTTGATGCACTAGTTGGTTACCCGGTTACGGAACTCGGAATCAACCCAACATCCGCTACAGGACCCATTACTCATGGTCCGGGTATTTTCATCCTTCCGTACATGGAAGGAAAGAACATCTATGATCAATACGACCTTCAGTCATCGTGGAATTCACCTCGCAACGCTCCCGCCATCGCGATTTTCGTGCCAGGATTTATTTGCCCATCGAACCCACAGGTCATGCTCGACACTGGTAATGCGCCATCCAGCACGGCGGCCCCTCGTTGGCAAGCTGCCCCCAACGATTACTCCATCGCAAACGGAGTAAACGGTAAGCTTGGTTTAGCACCTTACAGCATGATGCCTCCGATACCTGGCTATGATCCTACCAATCCGAGCACCGACGCATCTCAGTACACTGGTGCTATCCTGCCAATGAGCACGATTTCCTCTTTCACCACCGGGATGAATCCTCCGTTCTACAATCGTCGTCCACGTAGTAAATTGGCGAACATTATTGACGGAACCTCCAACACATTTAGCTGGGTTGAAGACGCTGGACGCCCTATGTTGTATCGGCAGACTAGGGCCGTCCCTACCTCAAGAGCAAGCGGCGCCGGTTGGGCAGATCCAGATGCAGAATTTTGGGTAGATGGATTTACAACCGATGGCCTCACTTCTCTGGGGCCATGTGCGATGAACTGCAACAGTAGCAATGAGCTTTATTCCTTCCATGGAAGTGGTTGTCATGGTGCGATGTGCGATGGCAGTGTTCGATTTATGTCTGCCTCAACGCCGATCTCGATTGTAGCTGCCTGGGTCAGTTGCCGGCTTGGCGAAGTCAATCCCGATCCAGAGCAATAACCGCAAAGAAATAAGGTTTTAGGGGCAAACATTGCATCGTGCAGTGCTGTTCCACCCGGACGGTAATCGCAACTAGCAGGCGACCGCACTGCGGTCCCCATCACGATGCGGGTTTATCCCCGTCGGATGATGATCTGATGGTGGCGCACCCGATGGAAACCCACGCCCATCGCAAAGCCTCTGGACATGCCACCCAAAATATCTGATCATCGCCCCACGCGGACGACCCGCGTGGAGGCCTTTAGAAACTTCGGTGCATCAAGTTGTTTAAAATCCTGCTGGGGTTCTCTTCACCAGCGTTTTATGAGTGTTCATTAGCGTTTCGAACTCTCCATTCCCAAAACCCTATTGCCAAGCCGACCGCGCGACGCCTCCCTCGCCTATTGCTTCGGATTAAACGACTTCCTCGCCTGGCGGCTACGCAACGGGGTGGGCAGCTTAGGCGATCCACTCTTGGATGATACGGCCGTGGACATCGGTTAACCGGAAATCACGCCCCGCGAATCGATAGGTCAGCTTCGTATGGTCGAATCCCATCAAATGCAACATCGTCGCGTGCAGATCATGCACATGCACCCGATTCTCGACCGCCTTAAAGCCAAGCTCGTCGGTGGCGCCATAAGCTTGCCCGCCGCGCAAGCCGCCCCCTGCTAACCAGACGGTGAATCCGTAATGGTTGTGGTCCCGGCCACTGATCGTTCCTGCGTTCGCTCCCTTTTGCGGCATCTCCACCGTTGGCGTTCGACCGAATTCGCCTCCCCATAAGATCAACGTTTCGTCGAGCAATCCTCGCTGCTGCAAATCGGTCAGCAACGCTGCGATTCCTTGATCGCATTCCTTGGCGAGCTTGCGATGGCCGTCGAAGATATGATCGTGATTGTCCCAGGGTTGCCCCGCCCCGTGCCACAATTGAATCACGCGAACGCCGCGTTCAATGAGCCGACGCGCGATGAGCATCTGCCGTGCCTGAACCCCGGGTCCATACATGTCGAGAACATGCTTGGGTTCGCTCGAGACATCGAAAACATCCAACGCCTCCTCCTGCATCCGATAGGCAAGCTCCATTGACTGGATACGAGCTTCGAGCATCGGATCGTGCGGCCGAGCCCGAATGTGCTCGTCATTCATTTTTTGGATCAAATCCAACTCGCGTCGCTGTGCGGATCGCCCGAGCTTGCGATTGACCACATACTCGACCAACCGATCGACACTCTCATGTTTGGAGTCGATATAGGTCCCCTGGTAGATCCCTGGTAGAAAACCCGCTTGCCAATTCTGTGACTCTTGGATCGGATATCCATCAGGACACATCGAAATGAACGCGGGCAGATTCTGATTCTCGGTTCCCAGACCATATGTCAGCCACGACCCAACGCTCGGTCGCACCAATCGGGACTCGCCGGTGTTCATCAGTAGAAGCGACGGCTCATGGTTCGGAACATCGGCGTGCATCGATCGAACGACGCAGAGCTTATCGGCGTGCGCGGAAGCGGTCTTCTCAAACAACTCGCTGACCTCGAGTCCCGATTGCCCGTGCTTCTGGAACTTGAAGATCGATGGATAGACATTGCCAGTCGGTCGCTCGGTTCTCGGTGCGCCGCCGGACATTTCTTGGCCAGCGTATTTTTCCATCGCTGGCTTGGGATCCCAGGTATCGACGTGCGACGGCCCGCCGTTAGCAAAGATATGGATCAGGTGCTTGGCCTTGGCCGGGAAATGAGGTTGCTTGGGGAGCAGAGGGTTCGGCGAGGATTCCCCGGCCAGCAGCTCGCCGACGAGCCCCGGCAAGGCGAGAGCCCCGAGCCCCATGCCGCACCGATGCAGCAACTCCCGGCGCGTCCAGCGCATATTCAGCGAGGAGTCGTTCGGCGATTGCATAACTACGTCCCTCTTCGGTTTCCCAAAACATCAATCGATGAAACAAAATTCGTTGGTCAGCATTAAAGCCTGTGCGGCCTGTTCCCATACGCTCAAAGCGCGCGTCTTTTGCGAGGTAAAGTGTTTCTCGCTATTGGCGCGGACTCGGCTTTCGTCGTTGGATACGATGCGCACTTTCCATTCGAAGGTGTCATTGCTGCTGTCGCCGAGGCTATCGGTTGCAAAGTCGATCGTATCTCCCGCCTGCACTTGAACTTCATCGATTTGAGTTTCGGTTTCACCGTGAACCACGGTCCACTGTCCTACCTTTTCCGATCCTCGAATGATGATCGAACCCCGCACTCCGTTCCCTTGATCGCTGGGATGCTTCAGCACGCCGCGAACTCGAAGTTTTCCGTCCAAGGCCGCCGTCCAGCGGCGGACAACGGTTTGATCAAGCCGCAGGCCTGGGTGTCCATGCGTTGCCGATAGCAACGCCCAATCAGAATCGGGATCGGGCAAATCGTCTTTCATTCCTTGCCAGCGATTGTTGTGAAATCTAGGTAGAGATTGAAAGCCTTCGACACGCCCCGACTCGGGATCAAGAGTCGCGACTCCATAGGACCATTGATTTTCGGGCGCGGGGGGCAATTGAAGATCGTTGGCATCGATCAACTCGGCAACCCACGATCTCTCCTGATCGGTGCAACGCCGCGCGAGTACTTGTTCAAACAAGTAATCGATCCCCGCATCGCGGCCTCGTCGACTCGCCTCGTTCGCGAGCCCTTCGAGCATGCTCATCACCATCTCGCTGTTGAACAGGACCAGTCCTTGTTGCGGCACCGTGGTTTGGGATCGTTGGGGCACGTGCACGTCGGGAGTAGCAAAGTCGAAGGACCGGAACAACTGAGGCAGATTTTGACGGTCGATGTAGGCATACACCGTTCGACGATTCGAAAAAGGTGGTGTGGTGATCGGAGCACTTTTACCGCCTACTGCTCGATCCAAACGTCCCGTGGCATGAAGCAACGCATCGCGAAACGACTCGAAGTCCATCCGCTTGCGATTGGATCGCCATAGCAAACGATTTTCAGGATCGATCGCAAAGGCATCTTCGCGATGTTCGCTGCGCTGACGATAGGTTTTGAGCATCACAATGCGGCGAATCAGTTGCTTGGTGCTCCACCCTTTTTGGACAAAGTCCCACGCCAAAGAATCGAGCGCGAACTGCTGCGCCGGAGCCTCGGTCCGAAGTCCGAAGTCGCTCGGTGAGTCGACCAAGTGGGATCCATACAGCCAACCCCAGACTCGATTTACCCAGACCCGGGCTGTCAGCGGATTGCGGGGACTTGCGATCGCATCGGCCATCTCCAGTCGCCCGCTTGCGGTCTTCATATCGACCGGCGACTCCGGTTGTAGAAACGAGATGAAGCGACGGGGAACTTCGGGACCCTGATTGCCTGGGTTGCCTCGCAGCAGGATGCGGGTAGCACCTTGATCGGGGCGATCGACCAACCGCATGGGCGAGGGATCGCCACCCGGCTCGTCGCTTTCCATGTACGCGCTAGCAAGCGAATAGTAATCAGCCATGCTGACCGGATCGAATTTGTGATCGTGGCATCGAGCGCAGTTCGCCGTGATCCCCAACAGCCCGCGCGTCACGACATCGATACGATCATCCACGATATCGTGTTTGTTGTTCAGGAATCGGCGTCCGAGGGTCAACATCCCCATCGCGTCGAGATGCCCGGCCGCGTTCTGCGGATCCAACCGATCGCCGATGAGTTGAAACCGAAGGAATTGGTCGTACGGTAGATCCTGTTGAAACGAACGGATCAACCAGTCCCGATAGCGATAGGCATGGGCGTATTCGCGATCTTCTTGAAAGACGTAGCCCTTGTTGTCTGCGTATCGAACGACATCCATCCAACGTCTTGCCATCCGCTCCCCAAAATGTGGGGACTGCAACAAACCATCGACGAGCTCGGCATACCAGTTAGCGGACGTGTTGTTCGCGACCGCTTCGATTTCAGCGAACGTTGGTGGCAAACCGAGCAGATCGTAGTAGAGCCGCTTGACCAGTGTTCGACGATCGGCTTCCTCGGAGAGAGTCAGTTGCTTTTCTTGAAGCTTTCGTGCTACCGATACATCGATCGGATCCCAGTCTGCCATCTCGGATGAGGGGACAGTGGCAGCAGGTTGCTCGAGGGGCTGATAGGCCCAATGTTTGGCAGCGATCGCCATGCGATCGGCTTTTGGATCGGGTTTTCCGGGATCGGTATCGGGACGGGGATCGATGGCTCCGTCGGCGATCCATCGTTTGAAGTCGTCGATCTGTTCTTGGGGAAGTTTGCCATCGGGGGGCATTTGCAAGTTCGCGTCCCCATAGTCGATGGCCCGAATCAACAGACTCTGATCGACGGTACCGGGTACGAGTGCCGCCCCCATCGATCCACCTTGACGCATGGCCGATGGGCCATCGAGGCGAAGCTGGCCTCCCAGATCCGACGCCTGGGCACTGTGGCATTCGTAGCATCGCTCAACCAGAACTGGCCGGATCTTGGTTTCGAAGAAATCGACTTTCGGGTCCTGTCCCTTCCCGACGGAAAAACAGGTGATCATTCCAAGCAATGCCAGCCCGATCCGGCTTGGCTGGATTCCCACGTCCAGGTTGTCGGATCGACGACGAATCGAACGAAGTAAATCTGCTGCGCCAGCGGTCAACTAGGCACCTTGGGGGTAATGGGAAAGAGGGAACTCTCGGCGAGAGTGGGGGTGGGTGGCTGAACCAGCCAGTCGCGGACGACCTCCTTAGTATACCTGCCGAAACCCAAAAGACACAACCTTGACGGTCGGACCGGGAGATCTATCCCGAAGCCGTGCCATGCGTTACATTCGCAGAGGTAGCTCACGTCGCTGTGGCGAAATGGCAGACGCATTGGACTTAAAATCCAAGGACCCTTTAACAGGTCGTGTGGGTTCGACTCCCACCAGCGACACTCCCCCCGGATATTGGCGAAACGACTTTCTGGCGAATCGACCGTGACTTGCGGCCTCCGACAACGTATAATCGTTACAGGGTCGTTAGTCATTTCTGCCATCCTTAACTAGTCCATGATACGCGTCGCCTTAATTCTGCAAGTCATTTTCGGCCTGATTGTAGGTCCGAACGGATGTTGCTGCGCCGGCCATCGCATCGGCACCTTGTTCCAGCGTGCCGTACCATCGAAAACGGACTCCTGTTGCGATGCCATCGACGATGAACACACGGTTGCCTCCTGCTGTTCCCATTGCGTGGTTGTTTCAGAAAAAGTAACTTCCAACCCACACGCTCGGACTCCCGTCGCTCATCGATCTTGCTGTCAGAAGACCGATTCGTGCTTGTGCGTTGCATCGATTCGCCCGAGCATACATCGCGTCCAAATAGATACTGACCTGAGTCTGCTGACCGATTACACCAAAATTGTCGCATGGCGAGTCACTGAGCTTGAACGGGAGATCGCATCGGCGATCGCATCGGCTCGTTTGTCTTCGAGTATGAGCCTGCGAGCATGCGACCAACCCGGCCGCGCGCATGCGATATTGTATCAGCGTTGGAATTGCTGATCACTCTCAACGAGTCTCTGACTGGATCGACCCTGGGAAAAATAGTTCGGCTGCTTGTCCGAATGATATCAGGTGAAAGAGAACAGTTGCTCGATATCGATGCGACTGATTTCAACAAATGGAAGTGTTCGATAGGTTTTCGTTTTGTTCTCAAGGAAAAATGATCATGAAGAAATATGTTAGTCTGTTTGGTTTGGTTGCCGTGGTAGCGACCGTTGCCGCGATCGCAGGAGCCGCAAGCCTCAACGGTGGCAAAGGGCTGAAGCTGACATCGTCTGGTTTGAAGAACAAGGGTGCCAGTGACTGCAGTACTTGCTGTATCGATGGCACTTGTTGCATGGAAACCGGTGTCTGCCCATGCGGCACCTGTAGCTGTGCATGCTGTGACCAGAACGGTTGCTGCGTCCCTAGCGGTAAAGCGGTTGCCGCGACGAGCTCGTGCTGCGAAAGCAGCAAGGCCGTAGCCGCCAAGGGATCGTGCTGTGAAAGCAGTAAGGCTGTAGCTGCCGAGGGATCTTGTTGCGAAGGTCAGGAAGGCGAATGCAGCGAAGGGAAGGTGGTGACCGTTGCCGCCAAGAGCGAGTGCTGCGAAGGTAAGGACGGAGCTTGCTGCGAAGGTAAGGACGGCGAATGCTGCAAAGACTCCGAAGCAACTGTTGGCACTGAGTCGGCTGTTAATACTGAGTCGACCAGCACCACCGAATCGTCGAACGGTTCAGAAACCAACTAAGGTTTCTCATCCGAAAGTAGATAGATAGATAGAAACGACCTGGGATGATCGGGTCGTTTCTTTTTTTTGAAGGCATGCCGATCTCCAAACAAGGATTATTCGCTCAGCGTTACCGAGTTGTGACTCGCGATGATTTTGGAGAGGCTCCCCAGCGGCCTTGTGCCACTGGAAGCCAAGCTTCATCGCTATTAAAAGACTGTCACCACAACTGCCGGATCCTTACCCGTACGACGGACTTCCCAGTCCGTCGTCTCCCACCACGACGGACTCGGAGGTCCGTCGTACAACGAGTTGCAGAAGCTGATTCACCAGGTGGCACAAGGTCGCCGGGGTCACGACCCGGAGGGCATCATCCTACTGCGCCGGTGCGTGTTTCTTGGGTTTGTAGATCTCGGTCGCGGTACCGAAGTGAACCTCGCCTGCGTTCATCAGTGTTTCGCTCAATGTTGGGTGCGGGTGGATCGACTCGGTCACATCGCGGACTTCGCAACCCATCTCGATGGCGAGCACCGCCTCGGCGATCAATTCCCCTGCACCTGAACCGACGATGCCGCAACCGAGCACTCGATGTGTTGCTGGATCGACGAGCCATTTAGTGAGGCCATCGGTGCGACCCAATGCTTGTGCGCGACCGCTCGCGGCCCATGGATAGGTATCCACCTCATATGGGATTCCCTCCTTCTTGGCGCGATCCTCGGTCAAGCCTGCCCACGCAATTTCCGGATCGGTAAAGACAACGGCAGGAATGGCGTGTTTATCAAAGGTCACGTTGCGACCGAGGATGACCTCGATTGCGACCTTGCCTTCGTGGCTGGCTTTGTGGGCGAGCATCGGTTCGCCAGCGACATCTCCAATCGCGAAGATATGAGGGTCTGCAGTGCGTTGCTGTTTGTCGCACAGTGCAAACCCTCGTTCATTCAGTTGTACTTGCGTATTTTCGAGTCCGATATCGCGGCTGTTGGGTCGACGACCTACGCTGACCAAGACGCGGTCGAATCGCTCATGCCCAAACTTGCCGGGCCCTTCGAACGTGACTTCAACTTGGTTATCGATTTCCGCGACCGAGCCGACCTTGGTGTTCAAGTAAATCCGGTTGTCGAACAGTGTCTTCAATCGTTTCTGCAATGGGACGACCAAATCGCGGTCTGCACCAGGGAGCAGGCCATCGGTCCATTCCACGACGCTCACTTTGGAACCGAGATGGGCATAGACCGTCCCCATTTCCAAACCGATGTACCCGCCACCGATGACCAGTAGTCGCTCCGGTATGTCGGTCAATTGCAATGCACCGGTCGAGTCCATCACTCGCGAGGATCCGACTTGGAAGCTCGGTGGCATCGCGGGCACACTGCCGGTAGCCAACACGCAATGGTCGAAGGTCAGTTTCCCACCTTCCGGAATGCTCGGATCGTTCCCTTCCAAGACGAGGGTCGTGGAATTCTCGAAGCGACCGCGTGCACGGATCACTTTAACATTTCGGCGCTTGGCGAGTTGAGCCAGTCCGCCGGTCAATGTTTCGATGACTTTGTCTTTCCGAGCACGGACTTTGTTGATATCGATCTTGGGAGTAGGGTATTCGATTCCCCAGCCCTCGGTCAGTTCGTGCGCTTCCTCGATGACTTTGGCAACATGCAGCAAAGCCTTTGAAGGAATGCAACCTCTCAGGAGGCAAGTTCCTCCGAGCTTTGGTTCGGATTCTACGATGGCGACTTCGAGGCCTTCGTCTGCCGCGAGGAACGCGGCGGCGTATCCACCAGGACCACCGCCCAAGACCACAACAGGTACGTGCATGGTTGGATTACCGAGACAAGAATTCGACGACGATGTTTGCGTTCACTGGCAACGAGATGTCGCTTTGACCGGGTTGCCCGAGGACCGAAGCTTTCAGGCTTTCGGTATCGAGTGCGACCCAATCGAGCGGCGTCGGCGTATTGTTTGCAATGATGCCTCGGTAAAGATTCCGAATGTCTTCACTGCTTCGCACCTCGATCACATCGCCTGGACGAAGCATGTAGGAGGGGCTGGTAACTTTGACGCCGTTGACTTTGAAGTGTCCGTGGACGATTCCCTGGCGAGCTTGTGGTCGCGTCTTCGCCAAACCGATGCGCCGTAGGACATTGTCAAGTCGGCGCTCGCACATCAGCAGGAGGGTTTCGCCCGTGTTCCCCTTCTTGCGGACCGCATCATCGAAGTAGCGACGCAGTTGGCGTTCACCCAATCCGTAGTAATACTTGATCTTTTGCTTCTCAGCCAAGGCCGTGCCGTAGTTGCTGGTTCGGCGATTGCGAGGATGCATCCCCGGTGGATTCTCGCTCCGCTTTTCGTAGGCTCGAACGCAACCTGCGCTTTCGTAAAGTAATGCGCCGAAGCGTCGGTTGATGCGGGCCTTGGGGCCGGTGTAACGTGCCATGACTTCAATGCTCCTGAATGCCGATGGTGCTTATATCCCGTCAACGACAACCGGCGACTCAGCCGGGGGAAGCGGGAAAAAATCTTGGAATTACCGAGAAATTATGGGAAACGTCGCTGATTCAACAACCCCAAAATCGTGGAATGACGCTCTGTGTCTTGCAACGATTGTGAATCGAAGGATTTCAACGTATTCCGGCAGCCGGTACCTGATTCCAAAGAGAAACCGGTGGCGACCGATCGTCGCGCCATACCAAAATGCGGCCGTCGGCCAGGCCGGCGGCGATGAAACCCAAGTCTGAATTCGACATGG
Source organism: Planctomycetota bacterium (assembly GCA_018970165.1). Lineage (GTDB taxonomy): Bacteria > Planctomycetota > Planctomycetia > Pirellulales > Pirellulaceae > JBKCUI01. The sequence goes on from JAGWWZ010000067.1 coordinate 20,505, forward strand.
CCAGCACTAAAGGGATCTCGGAATCGGTTTCCCCGGCACCCGAAGCAGCCCAGGTCAAACGAGGCTCCTCGTCGATGATCCACTCGGTTTTCTTCTTGTCTTTCCCTTCCTTGTCCTTGAATTCGACTTCCTTTGTGCGGATGCGAAACCGGAGGACCGCTCCCTCGATTGGCATCAGAACTTGTTCGCGGTTGGAAACGAGTTTCGGTGTCCGCTGCGCGAAACCCTTGCGGCTCGATGCACTCTGCGATGCGGTGCCACCCGGGTAAACTCGCAGAACCCCCGCTTCATCCATCGTCACGCATCCCGCATTTAGGCTCCGCACCGAGGAAACGGTTCGTTCATGATCCACAAAACTGACGATCACATCCCCGTTCGCTGCATCCAATGACTTGGCGGTTCGATCACGGGATGACGATACCAATTGCTTGCCATCGGCAGACCAATCGAGCGAAGTTACCGCCGCTGCATGCGTCGCGACCTTCCACAAAATGTCGTTGGAATGAGACGACTGCACGAGGATCATTCCATCCTGCAAACCGATCGCAAGTCGGGACCCGTCCGGAGACAATGCAATGTCCAACGGCAGATCCCGCGCGATCCAATGAACAACACGGGCAGACTCATCCGTGCGACTGGTATCCGTGCGACTCTCATCGTTGCTCCAAGGCACACTCTCGACGATACCGATTTGACCAGGTGTTCCGGACGCGATGTATAGGCTACTGTTCGCTTCGTTCCATTCGATATCGCTGATGAAGCGACCGCGGACCGGGATGCGGGTATGGAGTTTGCCATCGATCGACCAAGCGAGCACTTCGCTAGCGCCGCTGCTGAAGATGATCCCGCCAGCCCGATCGATCGCAATCGCGCTGACGGCGTGAGGCTTCGGATACGTCCCCCATTTTGGCTCGAGATTCAATCGCGTCGGGACAAACGATTCGATCGGAGCATCGTTCGCCCCATCGACTTTTCCGCCGAACACTATCCAATCATAGATGGCATCGACCGAATCCGGATCGAGCGGGGGGGAGTCTTTAGGCATCCGCTCACTCGGATCAGCGGATACTAGTCTACGATATAGCTCCCCCAAAGCCTCGTTTCCCGGAACACCATTATCAGCGTTGGGATCTTGTCGGATGGGCAATTGCTTGGAATCCCCAGCTCGCCGCATCGACTCGGGAGTTGCCATCGAGTAGCCCCCTTCGGCTTGTTGATCGTTGTGGCATCCCATGCATTGATCGACGAAGATCGATGCCACTCGACTGAGCCGAGGTCCGAGGGATTGCGGCGGTTCGACGATCAAAACGGTATTAAGTACGTTCATATGCTTTAGCCGATTCGGCACTTGTTGCCCTATTGCCATATCGTCGCAAGCGAAGAAGATAATCAGGAAGACAAACGCTCTCATGATGGCTCCTGGTGGGAAGCTTTGACTGATTCCGGCCACGTGGGTGTAGCCAACTCGGTGGCGATACGATCATCGGCCCATCTTCGCCATCGGCTGCCTACTCTTCCGTCCGCGGTCGTCAGTCGATGAAGATAACCGACATGCCCGCCATATTGCGTTTTCACGAGACGTGTTGTTTTGGAATACGCCGCGCGATCGAAAAGGTGGGCTGGAACGATCGGATCGTGCTCATCGATCAGAATCGTTGTTGGAGCTTGAATGTTCGGCAATTCGTCGATCGACGAACCGAAGTTGTAATAGGAGTCCGAACTGGAGAATCCCGCCAGCGGCGCGGTGACTGTTTCATCGAAGCGTCGAATGGTTCGATAGTCTGCGCTCCGAAGGACTTCTTTCCACTGCGGCCAGATATCGGCTCGCTCCTGAGCCTGCCTCTTCAACGCCCGTATGAAGTATCGACCATACAAACGATTGATGCCGCGTTCGATGTTTTCGCAGCATGCCTTGAGATCGATGGGAGGGGCGACCGCTAGCGCGTAGTCCACTCGGAAATCGAACGGATGAAGTTCGGGTTGCATCGCATGGCGAGCAAGCATCTTGAGCAAGATATTTCCACCAAGCGAAACGCCTGCGATCCGCCATGTCGAGATCCCCTGCGATTGACTGAGGTGGTTCAGGCACGTGCGAACAAGATCGAAACACGCGCCGTGCGGAGGCAAAAAAGTCGTTCTGCAGGACAGGCCAGCACCTGGCAAGTCCGCGCGGAACACTCGGTAACCCCGTTGTAGCAACCCCGCTGCGATATTGGTCATATAGGTCCCGGCATGCGAAGAACCCAAACCATGCAGCAGAAGTACCGATGGCCTATTTTTATCCAGGTTCTCGGGCGCATTTTCGTGAATGAGCATCGCCCCCGTATCGCCGATCTCAATGCGGTGAGTCACCGCGGGAGCCAACGGGGCAATTGGGCGAAAAAAGCCTGTGATCAGTGTCTGCACATGGCCAGTGCGCAGATACCAAGGGGGACGAAAGTCGGCCAAGCCGCCCCGATGAGCAACTTGCAGCGGACGCGAATTCGATTCCAGTTTGCGATTCAAGGGTTGCTCTCGAGGGTCAACGCGGTTGGTGCAGGTAAGGAGGTGTTCCAGATATAGTTCCGTTGTCTGCAGTACCAGGAGCTTTCTCGAGGGTCAAGAGCGCAAACAAGTCAGCCACCTCCTGCGGTGTCATCTGATTCTCGATCCCTTCGGGCATCAAGGACTTGGTATCCTGCCGAAACTCCGCGATCTCCGAAGCAGGGATTACGGTCTCCTTGCCACCTTGCACCTTGATGACGGTCTTGGTCTCATCGCGGGATACCAACAGACCAGTGACGATCGTCCCATCCTCGGTCCGAACGGTCACACTCTTAAACGCATCGCCGATCACCAGGCTTGGATGAAAGACACTTACAAGCAACTGTTCGTACGAGCCGCGACCGTTGGCGGTGATATTTGGGCCTACTTCGGCACCCCGATTGTGCATCACATGGCATTGGCCGCAGATGCGATCGTAGACCACCCACCCCTTATCAGGATTGCCTCGGGCGTCCCAGCGCAATTGATCGGCCACTCGTCGCACAACATTCTCTCGTTCCTGGGATGTGGCCGTATTGACGGTTCCCCAGACTTTCGCGATCAAGCCCTTGGCGATATCCGAACCTTCGGCGGCCAGCAATCGAACGCGATTGGGGCCAAGCAGTTCCTTGCGCACCGTTCCAGCCGCCACTTGTTGCAAGAAAGCGCTCGCACTGGGTTCCCGCAGACACATCCGCTCCGCGATTCCGGCTTGCACATCGCTTGGCAATTTCGGAAGAGCATTGACGAGCAGTTCAATAGCCCCTTCATCAGCGCGGGCGATTCCCAAGTCGAGCGTCATGTCGCGAAACGGAGCCCCGACATGCTTGCCTTCGACGAGATCGCCGAGAACCTGCTCCAAGGCCGATCGATGCGATCGATTCGGATGTACCGCAGCGAACATCAGCGTCTCACGACGCAACTCTGCTGGAACCGACCGATCAAGGATCTGCTGCATCGCTAACGCTTGTGCTTCGGGCTCGTCGCAGATCAATCGCGCCAGCAAGCTCGCTTGTTTCCAGGCGGGATTCTCTTTCGACATTGCTCCCTTCTGCCGAAGCGCATCGAGCCAGGGCCGCAGTACACTTTGCGCAGAGGCGAGCGAGATCTCGCCGGTGAAAATGCGATAGGCGATCGGATAGAGAATCATTGCCGAGCTATCGGGATACTTGTCGAGCATGATATCGGAGAGCTGAAGCATTGATCCCAATCGTTCTTTACCATCGCTACTGGCGACATCTTTTGGTAATGCCGATGCCCACTTGGCCGCGATGCGCTGAACCATGTTTCGCAGTAGATCCCCATCGCGATTCAATCCATCCTGCAATGCTTGTTGGATCATGTCGGGATGACGATCGATCGATGGAAGCATGTTCTGCCAGACGACGCGCGGCAGAATCGGATCCTCGGTGGAGTGCCTGAGGACATCTAATTCCGTTGCAAGTGCGATCCGAGTTGCATTCTCAGCTTGGCGCTGCAACTTGGGTGCGGCGATCGCAACCTGCAGTCGCACGCGAGGATCCGCGTCGCTGGCCATCGAGCGAATTTGCTTGGCGAGCGCTGCATCGTCGGGCTGGTGATCTCCTGCGAGCCGCACACCCCAAGCTCGCAGTTCCGGGTTCGCATCGCTCGTCAATTTCATCAAGAGAGATGTCGGCAATGTCTCCGAACCCGCCATCGCCCAGAGCGCATGCATGCGAGGCTTCATCGGTCCATCGCTCACGACCACCTTTTCAAGTGAGCTCGCAATTTTTGGATCTTTGGTTGCTCCTCGTTCGGCCAATTCGAGTTGGGCACGTTGGCGCACGAACAAATTGTCATCGCCGAGAGCTTGGATCAATTCCTCGCCATCGAGCTTGCTGATGTCGCCATAGCGCACAGCGGGTCGTTTGTCATAAACGATTCGATACAAGCGACCATGTCCGCGATCGATCCCCTTTGGATCTGCCTGGGCATCTTGATAGCAGTGGTATCGGTCATACCAATCCAGCACGTAGAGACATCCATCGGGTCCGATCTTCTGAGCCACCGGCATGAACCATACGTCGTTGGCGGTGAGGAAATCCGGTTCGCCGAATCCTTGGTAGGTTGCCCCGGCTCGCTGGATTCGATCGACGTTGACGCAACCGCCATGAATGTTCCCCATATAAAGCTTGTCGCGGTATTCCGGAGGATATGCGGCGGAATCAAAGTACTCGATGCCGCAATAGGCCGCCATTTGATGTTTGTGTTTCACGATCGAGTCGGCCCACCAAGTATGGGGTGGGTAGGGGCCACCTTGGCGCTGGTAGTAGGCGCTCTCGGTCAGGTGCCACAAGTGATCGATGACACAGGCGCTGATGAATGCGCTCCCTTCGGCATCGAACGCTACTCCCCAAGGGTTGCTAGTCCCTTGGCAAAAGAGTTCGAACTCGCGGGTGCGAGGATGAATTCGAAACAAAGCGCAGGTGAAATCGAATTCGCGGCCATCTTGCTTGACGAGCGATCGATTGAAGACGCCGTTGAGACCATAGAGATAACCATCGGGGCCCCATGTCAGAGCGTTGGGGAGCTCATGCGTATCATCGCGTCCGAAGCCGGTTACGACTACGGTCGATTTGTCCGCGACATCATCCCCATTCGTATCTTCGAGAAAGAGAATGTCGGGGGCATTAGCAACCCACACACCGCCGTGACCGACAGCGATCCCGGACGGAATGTTGAGACCTTCGGCGAACACCGTCACCTTGTCGACACGACCATCGCGATCGGTGTCTTCGAGGATCTTGATGCGATCGCGACCGGGGCCTGCTTCTTGACGGGGGTATTCAAAGCTTTCAGTAACGTAGATACGACCGGCATCATCAAACGCCATGGCAACGGGATTGAGGAGATCCGGTTCACTGGCGACCAGTTCGACGCGGAAGCCTTCGGGGACTTGCATCTTGGCCAGCGCTTCGGTCGGTGACAGCGGCGGTCCGGGGGGAGTGCTCTGCCTGCGTGGAATGAACTCTTCCTGCGCGAAAGTCGAGTTTGCGAAGATGATCGAAGCAAGAACGCAAAGAGTTGCGATCGTTGTTTGGAAGTTTTGAAGGAGTTGCTTTTTCATGATGGTTGATCGGTTGTTAGCAACCCTCGGGGCTGGGATCCAACCTCGCCTTTGGGGTCAATCATTTCGAGCGCTATCGGGAAACAGGTAGTCACATAACGAACGGGCGACCTTAGTATACCGTCCGAAGGGGGACCGTGCGAAGTTGCGTGACTCGTCGTTCGGCAAAGATACTCGGCAAAACGGAGCCCATCTGTTGGCTTGACCACGTGGGGCGATGGTCCGATATCGGGTGGCACATCCAGAGGCTTTGCGATGGACGTGAATGTTAGCCGAGATGCGCGAGCATCCGGGTGGAAGCGCACTGAACATCGCAACGTCTGCCGCAGTTCAACCCGGCAGCTTGCGCTGCTCGGCTTTTATGGAACGCGTTCCGCGTGAGTATGGGTGGCACGTCCAGAGGCTTTGCGATGGACGTGAATGTTAGCCGAGATGCGCGAGCATCCGGGTGGAATCGCACTGAACATCGCAACGTCTGCCGCAGTTCAACCCGGCAGCTTGCGCTGCTCGGCTTTTATGGAACGCGTTCCGCGTGAACATGGGTGGCAC
>JAGWWZ010000252.1 GCA_018970165.1 Planctomycetota bacterium
GAAAAATGCCACAAGGCAAATGATCACGTAGGCCACACTGAGAAACGCTAGGGCATTCCACATGGATCGAAGTCGCCGCTTCATTTCAAACGATCTTTGCTGTGTGCATGGCCGCGGCACAAAACTCAATGTGTTGGTCGAGATCCACACCAAACGCGTCCGCACCGCTGGTGATGTCCTCTCGATGAACCGCCGCAGCAAAACTGAGATTCTTGAGCTTCTTTCTAACGCTTGAGGCCGTCAAACCCTCCAACCGCTGAGGCCGGACCATCGCACAGGCTGTCAGGAATCCGCACAACTCATCGCAGGCGTACAAGCCGTGTTCCAGTCGGGACTGACGCTGGTACTGATCGCTCAAATAATCGGCATGGGAAAGGATCGCTCGAATGATTTCCTCCGAGTACCCTCGCTCGCGCAGAATGACGCTTCCCTGCAGTGGATGATCCGGTGCGTTTGGCCATCGTTCGTAGTCAAAATCGTGGAGCAACCCAACCGTCCCCCACACTTCGATATCTTCGCCAAGTCGCTCAGCGTAAGCTCTCATCGCTGCCTCAACAGCGAGCATGTGACGCTTCAAGCTATCGCTTTTCACAAATTCATCGACCAGTTGCAGATTCTTATTTCGATCCAGCATGTCGCAGGCGTTCCTGTGCTCAGGTCATCCGGGTTGTTCAAGCACGAGCAAAGTTGGCTCGACCTAGAAGCTTCGAGTATACCAAGGGAAAGAATGCCGCAAGAGAATAGCAGTGGAGAATCGAGCGATATTCCCTCGGACAGCGTTGCTATGCGGGTGTTGTAAAGTTCGTCCTGCAAAGGCTAAGATGTCTTTATCCTTCGCAGAACGCCGTTCCTGATTCGCCGGTAGCAAGTCTCGCCAGTAACTTATGCAAATCGATTCCACTCCTTCGATTCGAATACCAACCATCGCGGATGTGCGTGCTGCGCAGCCTGTGATCCGTCAGCATCTTTCGCCAGCCCCTCTCATCCGCTCCTATTCGTTGGAAAGACAACTCGGACTCGCACCGCATCGCCGTGTGTGGATCAAAGACTACGGTTGGACTCCAGTCGGATCGTTCAAGTTGCTCGGCGCTCTGAATTGGATGGCGAATCATCTACCAGAATTGATCGATCGCCCAGTCGCGGCCCATTCGTCCGGCAATTTCGCATCTGGAATTTCGTTTGCCGGTATGCGTTACGGAAAACGAGTCATCATCGTGATGCCCGAGTCCGCCCCACGCGTCAAGTTCGAACTCACACGCTCTTTTGGTGCCGAGGTCCGAACCTATGACATTAGCACCGATCACCTGACAGGAACTCGCGATCGATTGGCCAAAGAGATCGCCGAACAGGAACATGCTTTGCAAGCTTCCCCCTACGATGATCCCTTCGTCATCGCCGGCAACGGTGTGGGTGGATTAGAGATCATCGACGAGCTCAAACGAAACGATCGAAACCTGTCTCACTTCGTCTGCTCCGTCAGCGGTGGCGGCCTAATGGCTGGTCATTCACTCGCTATCGCAGACGGCTTCCCCGAGGCTCGCATCATCGGCGTCGAACCCGAGGGAGCCGATGATTTCCGCCAATCCATGTCGCAACAACAGAGAGTCCGAGTTTCCAAGCCCAGCAGCATTTGCGACGGCTTGCTATCGTACGACGTGGGAGAACATAACTGGCCCATCTTGCGACAACTGGTTCATGCTACCACGGTTCTTTCCGACATGGACACGCGGCGTGCGATGTCATGGCTATTTGAGAAGCACGGACTCCGAACCGAACCCTCCGGTGCAATTACTACAGGGGTCTTACTGCAAGCATCATGCGGTGAAAACGAAATCGATCTCCGAGGTGACGGCGACATTGTCGTCGTCCTCAGTGGCCGCAACGTCGACCAATCGACCTTTGCGAAGTACATCCAAATCGATTAGGCAAGCTATTCGACGGAGTTGCTCGGTTCGACAATCAAGTATTCCTCAAACCTCTGTCTCAGATTCGGATCGATACGTTTGGGACGACCTGTCGCTATCTCTACGAACAACCCGCGTTGACGACCTGTAGCCATCATTGCCCCCGCACCGTTGTGAAATCGGAACTCCATCCAGGCCGATGCGTGGGACAACTCGGAGAGCCAAACCTCCGCTCTCACGGTATCGCCAAGCACCAAGGCTCGCTTGTAAGTGATGACGGTATCGACGAGGACCGGGCCGAACCCCTGTTCGGCAATCGCAACAACCGGAAGCCCGACTGCTTCGAGAAGAGCACAGCGACCTACTTCCATCCACTCGATGTAAACAATGTTGCTGACATGCCGCATGAAGTCGATATGGAATGGATGGACCTGTGGCTCAAACACAATCTTTTTCAAATCGAAACTCCTCTTACCGAATCCACCCGCTCAATATTCGCACCAGCGCTTAAGCAGAGTCGCGGCACTAGTTTGTCCCCAAATGCCGATGCGGGTGTCCAAAATCCACCCGTGCATTCCGTTTTTGAAACGTCGCGAGCCAAACAAACAGCAGCTTCGCCAAGCATCTTTGCCGTGGAACCATAACCGGGATCTCGATCGCCTGCGACTCGCACTCGAAGTGTCTGCCCAGTGTCCGTTCGGCCGAACAGCCGAATATCAAAAAAGCCTTGTTCCTGCTGCTGCGGACTTGGACCCTGCCCTGGCTTGGGCAAAACAAAACGGGTGAGAAGTCTACGCACCGGTCCAAACATCAACACGCCAAAGCCAAGTTTCGCAGCAATCGCTCCCAACCATCCTCGCACCCCCTTGCCAGCCAGTACCGATTCGTCATAGATAAACCCACTCCCATAGGGATAATCGAGCAGCATGTTCGTGCGATGAACGATTCGCGTGTTAATACCGCTCATGATGAACGGTGCCGTCCAACTGGAAAAGTCGGGGTCGAACTCGATGGCGTTACCGCTCGGTTGCTTCAAACCCTGACGCGGGGACTCCCCGCACAGTGAATAGGGATTGGCAAGCTGTCGGCGAATCTCCGGATCGGTATCGCTCTCCTTGAGTACGTTCATGAGGCTAGCGATCGTACCTCCCGATACTCCGCCCCGTGCCGCTTTGACCCGCAGTTTGACACGCGAACACATCTTGCCGAAGCTGGCTTGTGCCTGCTGTTGAAGAAACCAAACCCCAAGATCCGAAGGGATCGAATCGAAGCCACAGCAATGGATGATTCTCGCACCCGAACTTTGGGCTGTTGACGCATAGCGTGCGATCATCCGTTGCATCCACGGTACCTCGCCGGTCAGGTCGCAGTAATCGGTCCCGCTCTCGGCACAAACCTTGACCAAAGGTTCGCCATAGAGGGCATACGGACCAACCGTCGAAGCGACTACGTTCGTTCGATCGCACATCCGCCGAAGACTTGCCTCGTCAGTTGCGTCCACTGCGATGACGTCAAGCGAACCAGCAGAATCTCCTAGATTTGCTCGAACTGTTTGCAATTTCTGCCTGGAACGCCCTGCCAACGCCCACTTCAGGTCACGGCCAAACCCGTAGGTCTCCAACAGATAACGACAAAGGATCCGCCCAACAAAACTCGTTGCACCAAAGACAACGACGTCGTACCGCGGATGATCGTTCGATCCGGTCATTGTCTGCGACTCCATCGTTCAGTCATCGAAATCGAAAAAATCAAAAGCACTCAATCCGCCCGCTAAGCACCCTATCGAATCCGATCCTGTGGATCCAGAAAAGCTATCCCCGATGAGTCCGATGATAATAATCAATAAGATTGCCGGGATCGCAATCTCAAATGCAATCGCGATGAGCGCGATGGCAACGTCGGTACGGTAGAGAAGCCGGCGCAGAACACGCTTGCCCAAGCCCCGTCGGGCGAGTAGCGCGAGAGCCAACGCGCCGATGCCCAAAACAGCCGATACGATGCGAATAACCCAACCGGTCAGCGAGTAATCAATCGTTAACCAGTCTGCCGGGGAGTTCATGAACATCCAGCGCGCTACACCACACAGAGCGATAGAAAGTACCCCAATGACGAAACTTGCCAAGAGAAACCATAGGTTAGTTGTCGAACAGGTCGCCTCACGCATCGGATACGCTCCCTCTAGGGATGTGTCATTCATGATCGATGATTCGTCCCCCTTTTGCGGTGACCTTCCCGTACGTCCATTGCATCCATTGCGCGACCAAGATTACGGCAAGCGGAATGAACAAGAAAAACGGCTTGGCGTTGTAACCGGTGAACTCGGAAAATATCCAGATACTCGCTGCCAGGATCAAAACCGTATGCAGTAGAATCAGAGAAAAATACCAAGGCATCGACAAGGCAAGAGTTGCTCGGCAAATCGAGCAAACAACGGAGATACCTGACGTCAGAAACCGACTCCGCGAAACAGGAAATGAACACGAGGGGCAAACAGAGTTTTTACCCCTCCTCGGCGAGTCGTCGCTTCTCTCGGAGTTTGTCGGCACATACGGGTTGATTTCGGACATCATGGGTTGTGCGTCGCACAGGAGTTCTATATGCAATCTTCGCTTGCTGAAATTTATACCAAGACAACCTTTCGAAAACCATGGCCGACTTCGGAGTCGCGACTTCGCCTATCGAGCAATAGCCAATTTATTCGGTCCTCGTGAGGGTCTTAATCTCTCAT
>JAGWWZ010000253.1 GCA_018970165.1 Planctomycetota bacterium
GTTCAATAGACGCTAAAACCTACGTCATCCACGGCAGGGATTGCCGAAGTGGTTTTCAACACATGTGAAGCCTGAATAAGAAATCCTCAATCAACAAACATACAAACCGCACGACCTGCACAATCGAACCGCCTATTTCAACATCCCATTCAGCATGTTGACATACTGCATAAAGACCATGAAGATCACTGCGATGATCATCGCCGCGATGAGAAACCAAATCATAAAACCGGCAGCGATTGCCAACTGCTTGAGGGCAAGCTGAGCTTTCTCGCGATACACCACCGCCATTCGTTCGAGCGATTCGCTATCGCTACCACTCAACTCGCCGACCTCGACGGCCTGAATGAAATCCTCAGGCAAGACACCGGGAGCTGCCAAGGACTCTGCGAGAGAGTTTCCCCGCTCGATCTCCTGCATCGTCGCGGGCAAACCGGACATGTAGTAATAATTTCCGGTACTCAACAGCCCGTCGCGAACACTCCGTTTCGCATCGACACCCGCACCGAGCATCATCGATAGGGTCATGGACAGGCGAGCCATCGCAGATTGAGTAAAGACCGGACCGATCACAGGCACATTTCTGATCAGCGGCACCAGGGTGTTGTGGCAATTAAACCAGTTTCTCCATATACCAAACGCAATGGTTCCTATGACCATTCCGATTCCAAGAACGACGGAAAGGAAGATCAAGACTCCGGTTCCTCCGCGCAAGCCAATTCCGGTCAAGTCGAAGGGTTTGTCGGTGGAAGAACCAGACTTAAAGAACCCGTTGATGAAAATCAGCAAGCAGATAATTCCAATCGCCGCGATCAGCTGTATGACCGGTGTGGTAATTTGCGAAATGAAATCCTGGCGGGTCTTCTTGAGATCGAGATAGTACTCGGCCATGAATCGCAAAGTGCGATCGACTTGTCCGGAGTGTTCTCCCGCCTCGATCATTTTGAGAAGTAGCGGGGGAAAGAAGTCTCCCTGCAGGCGCATAGCTTCCGAAAGCGAATGACCGTTACGAATACGAAGCGATGTATCGCGGCACGCATCCTTATACCTCTGCGAACCGACCTTCGCCTCGGTCTCGAGAATTCGGAGGATGTCCACTCCCGCATGGAGACCAGTGGCGGTTCGGTTGCAAAAGCTCTGAACCTCTTTCAGAGACGCCCCGCCGAATATTCGTTCCAGCACACGGCTATTCGAGTTGCCGCTTGAGTCGACAAAGGAACTGTTTGATGAGGAATGAGCGCTGCGCTCGATTCGCTTCGGTGTCTCTTTGGGTTTGGAGGAAGCAGCATCCCGAGCCATCGAAGGAACCTCAAATCACAATTAACGTTGCACTCGTGCAGAACCACCTTTGGCGAGCGTCTCCACTTCGGGAAGCTTCGCCATCGTGGTATCCCCAGGAAAGGTCGTGATCAACGCCCCATGCGCCCAGCCCAATCTCAACGACTGTTCGGGACTCTTGCCAGTCAACATGCCGTAGATCAATCCCGAAGCAAATCCATCGCCACCACCGATCCGATCGATCACGTCCAGTTGCATCGTTGGGCTTACATACCTTTGACCATCATACCACAGGACTGCCGCCCATTCATGCCGATTGGTTGATTTCACTTCCCGGAGCGTCGTCGCCACCATCTTGATGTTCGGGAATTTAGCCACGGCCCGCTCGATCATCTTGAAGAATGCGTCGGGATCGAGTTCGGACTTGTGTTCGACATCCTGTCCTTCGATTCCGAGCCCTTTTTGAAGATCCTCTTCATTGCCGACCAACATATCGACATGCCGCGCGATCTTGCCGATCATCTCTTGACCCTTGGCCGCTCCGCCAATCGTAGCCCATAGTTTCGCACGGTAATTGAGATCGAAGGAAGTCACGGCCCCGTGTTCCTTGGCCGCCTGCATCCCTTCGACGATCAATTCCGAAGTGGTGTTGGACAGGGCTGCGAAGATACCCCCCGAGTGAAACCAGCGAACCCCGGCCGAGAAGATTCCCTTCCAATCGAAATCCCCGGGCTTGAGCATCCCACCTGCTTCGTTGGCTCGGTTGTAGAAAACCACCGGAGGTCGAACCCCTTGTCCTCGATCGCTGTAAACGGTCGCGATGTTTGGTCCCCGCACCCCATCGTGTTCAAAGAATTTGTAGAACGGCTTCACCCCCATTTCGCGAACGCGTCCCTGGACCAATTCGCCGATGCCGTAGTCGACCATCGCAGTCGCGATCCCTGTCTTGAGACCAAAGCAGTCGGCCAGATTCGCGGCGACGTTGTACTCTCCTCCGGAGACATGGATATCGAACGAGCGCGCCTTGCGAAACGGAATGATGCCTGGATCGAGCCGATGCACCAGAGCTCCAAGCGACAGCAGATCAAGTTCACACGCATCGGTACGAATGGCAAGTTGAGCCATGGATCAATCCTCCGAAGTTAAGCAATGAGTCGGTAGATAGACAGTGAGGTAGAAAGATAGTGAGAATGCATGGACAGCAATTTCAATCAAATCGTTGTCGAGGAGAAACCGCCATCGACCACGAGATTGTGACCGGTCACAAAGGATGATGCCGTCGAAGACGCCAAAAAGACCACGGCTCCCGATAACTCGTGCGCGTAACCAAAGCGAGCCATCGGCGTGTGGTTGATGATCTGTTCTCCGCGTGGGGCAAGACTACCGTCTGCGTTGTAGAGCAGTCCCCGGTTTTGTTCGGCGGGAAAGAAGCCAGGGCTGATGCAGTTGACCCGAATCCCTCGTGGTGCCCACTCGCGTGCCAGGAATTGGGTTAGGTTGATCACCGCCGCCTTCGCAGCAGAGTACGCGACAACCCTCGATAAAGGAATCATCCCTGACATGGACGCGACATTGATGATGCTCCCAGAGTTTCGCAACAGCATCGTCTCGCCGAAGACCTGACAAGGCAGCACCGTACCGCCGATCAAGTTCAAATCGAAGACATCTCCCCAAGCAGTCAATGACAAGCTACAAAAGTCATCCCCCGGTTGAAGTGTTGCTCCCGACTGATTGCCCCCAGCCGCGTTGACGAGGATATCGACGGGGCCCATCGCTCGTTCAATATGCTCCCGTGCATGGATCAACGCATCGCGATCCAATGCATCGGCCGACACAAAAACGGCTTCACCCCCCTCGCGCCGTATATCTTCAGCGCGTTCCATCCCTCTCTCCGCATTGCGTCCTACGACAGCGATTCGTGCCCCTGCGGCCCCCAGCGCCGAGGCCATCGCGCCACCGAGACTGCCGGTCCCGCCAATCACGACAGCGGTACGATTCTCTAGCTGAAACAGACTCTCTAATCCCATGAGATCACTTGCCCTGGATGCTTGTACTAAGACGAAGCGTTTATTGGAAGTGAACCACCCCCCATTCGCAAGGGGGGCGATGGGACCTTTCGTAAGCCCGGATCTTGCGTGGCTAAAGTTCAGTCCTCGGCTTGAGCGCAGTCCACAAGCGATCGAAACATGTCTTGCACCGATTTGTGCAAAAAACGAACAAAGGATTTGTCGAGTTTGCGAACGTTGATCAACTCCACGACATCGGTGAAGTCTTCGTGCATGCGACGGAGACTTCCCAGTCCGTCGATGATCGCCACAACGGACTGGAAGTCCGTTTTACAAGATGGTTCGTCGATGAAGTGATATGCGTCGCGAGTTTTGAAGTTGCACTTTCCGCCCATTGAAGTTGGCGAAACGCCGATTCCCCTGGGGTTCTTCACAACCCGACGCGTGAGCGAGGGACGCACGAGGGAAGACGTTGCGAGCGACGTTGCGCCATCCCTCACTCACGTTTCGGGTTGAGATCGACTCGAAAAGCGCAACCCTAAAACCTATGACTACCGATAACATGAAATCACCCCCTTTCTGGTTCGCCATCGCCCCTCCCCGTTCGTTATACTCAAATCGTCTTCAAAATATCGCTTCTTTCGGCCTTGGATTTTTGCGCCATGTCCCACCAACCCGGCAACGATGACCCTACGATTCCGCCTTCGGCAAACCCGAGCCTCGACGAGCATACCCTTCAACCGACCAACCCGTTTCCAAATGCTGGCAAGCCAACCACGCCCAATCGAGATGGTACTTCAAAAACTTTTGGTCGCTATCGCGTTGTCTCGATGCTCGGCCAAGGGGGCTTCGGTGCCGTTTATCGCGCTGTCGATGACCAGCTCGAGCGCGATGTCGCAATTAAAGTCACCCTCGGTTCCTTGCTCGATCCGTCGATGCGAAAGGGCTTCCTTACCGAAGCTCGCATCGTGGCAGCGCTCGATCATCCGAACATCGTTCCGGTCTATGATGTCGGTCAGACCGAGAGCGGCGATTTCTTCGTCGTCTCGAAACTGATCGATGGCAGCGATCTGTCATCGCGACTCAAAATCGATCGACCCGATCGTATTTTATCGCTGAGGATCATCGAGCAGATAGCCGATGCGCTGAACTATGCGCACGCCAAGGGTCTGGTCCATCGCGATGTGAAACCGGCCAACATCTTGCTCGATCGCCAGGATCGTCCTTACCTGACCGACTTCGGCATCGCCCTGCGCGAAAGCGAACAGCGACGAGAAGGGGATTCGGCAGGTACACCTGCGTACATGAGCCCTGAACAAGCTCGCGGCGAAGG
>JAGWWZ010000254.1 GCA_018970165.1 Planctomycetota bacterium
TGGGCGGCAAGGCTCCGAATGGTTTGCTTGCGCTCACTAGGATCCACCCCGGGCTCATGAAGAGTGCTAGCATTCGCGTCTTGCTGAGAGGGGTCCTCGTTGGGGGTACCGAGTAGGGCGGCGAGTCCGCGTCCGAGTCGTCGATCTTTAGTCACGATTCATAACCTCCATGCAAAGTTCAATGTATGCACGTGCTCCGCGCGATCGGGGAGCGTAGTTCAAAACGCACTCCCCATGGCTTGGCGATTCGCAGATCGCGATGTCGCGCGGGACTACCGTATCAAAAACGATGTCTCCGAAGAAATCCCGAACTTCCTGGTCTACTTCGTGCGTCAGTTCAAATCTGGGATCGACCATCGTGAGCAAAATGCCGCCGAAACTGAGCTTTCCAGGCTGTGATTGCATGACATCACGAATGACATGGATCATTTGGGTGAGTCCTTCCATGGCGAAATATTCGCATTGGATCGGCATAAGAACTTCGCTGCTCGAGGCCAGGGCGGCTTGGGTCAATTCCCCGAGAGAGGGTGGGCAATCGATGAAGACCGCATCGTAACCACCCATGCCAGCGTCGAGATGTTGCTTGAGGAGTGCCCGTCGAGAGATCGCTCCCTTCTCGAGTTGATCGACATCTTGAAAGGATCGGCAACCGGGCATGACCTGCAGATGAGAGTTGGAGGTCGGGAGCAGGCTATCACGAACAGGGGTATCCACGAGGAGCGGGTGACGTGCCGCGGGGGTCAAGCCCAGACCTGTGGTTGCATTGCATTGGGGATCGAGATCCACCAGGAGAGTCCGTTGTCCGCCCATGGCAAATCCCCAGGCTAGGTTGACGGCCGTTGTCGTTTTTCCGACTCCACCTTTTTGATTTGCAACGCAGAAGATTCTGGCCATCGATTTTTCGCGAGTGCGAGTGGTTCAAGCTTGGAGCGGTAAACCTACGAACCGTCGGACCATAGAAGAAAACTGACTTGGAGGAAAATAGCAGTTCCACGATTCACGGGGTTTTTTCCGTGTCAATACCAGTTTCCCTGGTCATTTGTGGGTTCGGTTAGCTTTGGTACAATGCACAATATGTTTTTGGAGCCCCGCCGGTGGGGTGGGCTCCTGCAAAGACCTCCTGCCTTGGATCTGCCATGAGTCCGTTCTGGTCCGTTGACGTACGTTTTTTCACTCTGCTCGGAGTATTCGCAGCCCTGGGGCTTAACTCGCCTGCCCTGAGTGCAGGCGGCGAACCGTCGGGGGTTTCGATTACCAAGGAAGCCGCTGCCAAGCAAAATGCAACGCAGTGGCCGCATTGGCGGGGGCCTCAACAAAACGGCCAAACGGTTGAAACAGGCCTACCCACCGACCTATCGCTCGATGGCGGGAATCTTCGATGGCGGAAACCCGAGTACGCTACTCGATCCACTCCCGTGGTCATGAACGGCCGAGTTTACATCGTCTGCCGCGCTGCTCCGGACACTAAGCAAGAAGGGGAAAAGACGGTTTGTCTGGACGCGGAAAGTGGCGACCTGATCTGGGAAAGCGTTCACAACATCTACTTGTCCGATTCTCCGGCGGAGCGCGTGGGATGGGCCAGTGTCATCGGCGATCCCGAGACCGATCGCGTGTATGTCTTGGGGTTGGGCTGTACTTTTCAATGCTTGGAGGGAAAGACGGGCAAGGTGGTATGGGAGCATTCGATGCTCGAAGAGTATGGAATGCTTTCGACCTACGGCGGTCGAACGAATTTCCCAACCTTGTTCGAAGACATGGTGATTGTCAGTGGCGTGATGACCGGTTGGGATCAAACCGCGGTTCCAGGCCATCGCTTTGTGGCCATGGACAAGAACACGGGAGCGGCAGTTTGGCTAGCCAGCACACGTGTTCGTCCGGAAGACACCACCTACAGCACGCCGGTCTACACGGTCCTAAACGGGCAGGCAGCCATGGTCTTCGGAGCGGCTGATGGAGCGGTCTACGCCTTGCAACCGCGTACCGGTAAGGTGATTTGGAAGTATCAGGCATCGCCTCGCGGCATGAATGTGGCGCCGTTGGTTGACAATGGAATCGTCTACATGGGGCATGGGGAACAGAACGAAACCGACCGCACGGTTCTTGGAGCGGTCTTCGCATTCAATGGAAACGTATCGGGTGACATCACGGAAGACAAATTGCTCTGGAAAGTACCCAAACGAACCATCAGCAGATCATCCCCCGTCCGCGTAGGCAATCGAATCTTTTTCATTGATGATGGTGCCGCCCTGATCGGTGTCAACGCGCAAAGCGGTGCTATTGAACTAGAAAAGAAGCTAGGCCGAATTATGTTCGGCTCGCCTGTGGTGGCCGAAGGCAAGCTCTACGTCGCTGAAAACACCGGAAGACTTTGGGTGCTTGAGCCAACGCAAGATGAGTTGAAAGTCGTCTCGCAATTAAAGCTTAACGACCGAAGCGAGGTCTTCGGATCAATCGCTGTTGCCAATGGTCGGATTTATGTTCCTACGAGCCAAGCGCTCTACTGCTTCGGTGCGGCGGACAGAAAGACAGATCCCAATTTGCAACTGCCCCCAACTCCTGAAGAGCCCGCCCTCACGGACAAGGAGATCGCGCACATTCAGGTCTGCCCAGTTGAACTACTGTTGCAACCAGGCCAACGAGCAAAGCTACAAGTTCGGGGCTACAACAAAATCGGTCAGTACGTTCGATTGGTCACGGAAGCAACTGTCACCGCCGATGGCGGTGGACTGATCAACGATGAACATGTATTCACTGCTCCTGATACAGCAGTTGGTTCAGCGGTGATGTTGCAAGCGACGTTCGGTGAACTCAAGAGCACAGCGCGTGCGCGAGTCATTCCGCCGTTGCCATGGCAATTCGATTTCGAAGACAAGAAGGTTCCAGTTCAATGGATCGGTATGGCATACCGACACCAACCGATCGAACTACCCACGGGTGGTCAAGGACTCGTCAAGATCAGCACTATTCCGCGTGGAACCCGTAGCCAAGGCTTCATTGGTCTACCCAAGATGCATGACTATACGGTTCAAGCAGAAGTGTATGCACTCGACACCAAGAACAATGTCCCTACCAACAAGCTTCCCGACATGGGAATTGTCAATCAACGTTACACTCTCGCGCTCGAGGGTGCTCAACGTCTTCAAATACGATCTTGGGTATCGTTGCTCGAACAACGATTCGCCGTGACCATTCCATTCGAGTGGCAAGCCAAGACGTGGTATGTTCTTAAGTTGCGAAGCGAAACACAGGAAGGCAAAACCATCCTGCGAGGCAAAGTCTGGAAGAAGGGTGAGCCAGAACCCGAAGCATGGACCATCGAAGGCGAGGACCTGACACCGAATGTTCAAGGCTCCCCCGGCCTCTTCGGGAACTCCACCGATGCTGAGTTCTACGTGGACAACGTAACCGTTTCATCGAATCAGTAAGTACCCAGCATGATTCGATCAGCGTCTATCGACTAGTGTCACCGAGGTGCGGATGTCTAGCCCGGATAAACTTCTCTACATCGAAACTGTCGGTTGTCAGATGAATGTGCTCGACAGCGAGATGATCGTCGCTGCGCTTCGCAAGCAAGGTTACGCTTTGACATCCGATCCCGAGCAGGCGGATGCGATCTTGTTCAATACCTGCTCCGTTCGAGAGCATGCAGAGGAGAAGGCCTACAACAATCTGTTGCGACTCAAGCAACTCAAACTTGCCAAACCAGAAAAAGTCATCGGCGTGATGGGGTGCATGGCTCAAAAAGATCAGCAACGAATCTTCGATCGCGTTGGCTTCGTGGATTTGGTCGTTGGCCCCGGACAATTGCATCGCATCCCCGAAATGATCGAAAAAGCTCGGCAGGGCGAACGCCATCAGTTGGCGGTCAGTTTGTCGCGTCGCGATGGGAATACCGAAGACATCAAGCGATCCCATGAGACCTACGATCCCCTTCGCGACCCGGAGATGCGTCCCACACCGTTCCAAGCCTACCTTCGTATCCAAATTGGCTGCGATAAGTTCTGCACATACTGCATCGTGCCCATGACTCGCGGACCCGAACAAGGGCGACATCCCGAGGAAATCGTTGCCGAAGCGAAGGAGTTAGCGCGACAGGGTGCGAAAGAAATTACATTGCTCGGCCAGACCGTGAATTCGTACCGTTGGGTTGAAGGGGATCGGACCACGCGATTGGCGGACCTCCTTGAGATGCTCCACCCGATCGAGGGGATTGAACGTATCAAGTTCGTAACAAATTATCCGAAAGACATGACTCGCGAGTTGCTGGAGACCGTGCGCGATCTTCCAAAGTGTTCGCCGTATCTGCATGTTCCAGCACAAAGTGGAAGCGACACGATTTTGAAGCGGATGAAACGCGGGTACACCACGGCGGATTATTACTCGATGATGGATCGTATTGGGGAGATACTTCCCGATGCAGCCGTATCGAGCGATTTCATTGTGGGGTTCTGCGGGGAGACCGAGGAGGAGTTCCAGATGACGGTCGACATGGTCCAGCGTTGTCGATTCAAGAACAGTTTCATTTTCCAATACAGCGTCCGACCTGGGACGAAAGGGGCGGAGCTGTATGCGGACGATATTCCGAGCGAGGTCAAGCACCGCCGGAATCTG
>JAGWWZ010000068.1 GCA_018970165.1 Planctomycetota bacterium
TATAAACCACCTGAGACCAGCAACGAGATTCGATACCTCAAGGAGCGACGCATGGCTCTTGGGGGCTCCGTGCCTAGCCGCCCTGCAAAACATCCGGTGACGGAAACGCCGACGCTCGAGGACTACCGCAAGTTCATGAGCACGCAACTCGAGGGCAAGACCATTTCGACCACCAATGGTTTTGTCCGTTTGCTCGGTCGTTTGGTCAAAGACAAGAATATTGGAAGTGTCATTGTTCCAATCGTTCCAGATGAGTCTCGCACGTTCGGTATGGAAGGGCTCTTCCGAGAGATCGGTATCTATGCCCATGCGGGCCAACTGTATGAGCCAGTCGATTCGGATCAGTTGGCATATTACAAAGAAGCTCGCGATGGTCAGATCCTCGAGGAAGGAATCACCGAATGCGGGTCGATGAGTAGCTTTGTTGCCGCTGGTACTGCGTACTCGGCTCATGGGATCAACATGATCCCGTTCTACATCTACTACTCCATGTTCGGATTCCAACGAGTTGGCGATTCGATTTGGGCAGGCGCGGACATGCGTGCCAAAGGCTTCTTGATCGGTGGGACAGCAGGCCGAACGACGCTCAACGGCGAAGGACTGCAACACCAAGACGGCCACAGCCATCTCAATGCGATGGCGTTCCCGACGGTTCGAGCCTACGACCCGGCGTGGGCATATGAGACCGTGGTCATTGTGATGGACGGAATGCGCCGACTGTACCAAGAAGGTGAAACTGCGATCTATTACATCACGGTCCACAACGAAGATTATGAAATGCCAGCGATGCCCGAAGGAGTCGAAGAGGGCATCATTCGTGGTATCTACAAATTCAAGTCGGCCGAAGTCGACAAGCCCCGCACCCGCGTCCAATTGTTCGGGTCCGGCGCGATCCTGAGACACGTGCTCGAAGCCCAAAAGATACTCGCAGAAAAGTATGGCATTGCAAGCGATGCTTGGAGCGTCACCAGCTACACCCAACTCCGCCGCGATGCCCAAAGCTGTGAACGTTGGAACATGCTTCATCCGGATCAGCCCAGGAAGAAGAGCTACATCCAAACGGTTCTCGAAGGAGCCACAGGGCCGATCATCTCCGCGAGCGACAACGTTCGGGCCGTCGGCGAACAACTGCACCCGTATCTCGATCAAGACTACTTCGTTCTTGGTTGCGACGGCATGGGACGCAGCGAAACTCGATCTGCACTCCGTCGGCACTTCGAGGTCGATGCCGCATCGGTTGTCATCGCGACCCTTTACCGTCTCAGTCGAAGTGGGGCCATTCCCGCTTCGGAAGCAGCGGCAGCCATTCGGGATCTCGGATACGATCCAGAAAAGCCCAATCCGCTGTTCGCCTAGTCACAACGATTTCCTAACTCGATTCTCGTTTTTCATTTGCCATGGCTACAGAAATCAAGCTCCCGTCCTTGGGCGAAGGTATTGAATCCGGCGACGTCCTCGAAGTGTTGGTCAAGGCGGGAGACGTCGTCAAGAAAGAACAATCCCTCGTCGAAATGGAAACCGACAAAGCAACGGTATCCGTCCCCAGTCCTGTCGCTGGAAAGATCCTGAGCGTCACGGTTAAAGAGGGGGAAACGGTGAAGGTCGGTTCGGTAATCGCCACGATTGAGGCGACCGGTGCAGCGGCTGTTGCACCATCGGCCGCACCTGCACCAGCTAACCCTGCTCCCGCACCTCCTCCGGCAGTTCCCAAGCCAGAAGTCGCAGCGGTTCCCGTCGCCAAACCGGCAATCCCTGCAGCCCCACCAGCACCAGCACCGGTACCTGCGCCCGCATCGGCACCTGCTTTGGCTACCGCAGTAGCCTCGGCCGCTGCGAGCACCAACGCAGACGATTCGATCGCAGCCGGACCTGCGATCCGCCGCTTTGCTCGAGAAGTCGGTGTGGATCTTTCGCACGTTCAAGGAACCGGCGAAGGGGGCCGAATCACACGCGAGGATGTTCTCGCAGTCGTTCGACACGCGAACCAGTCGTTGCAGGCTCGAGCAACGACCACCGCGCCAGGACTGTCGCCCAGCGCATCCCAAAAGGCTGCTTCCGCCAAAGCAGGAAGCGAGTCCAAACCAGGAGTCGCTTCGCAAGACGACTACGGCCCGATCCGCGTCGATCGGATGAGCAAGATTCGCAAGACGATCGCCGCGCAGATGAACAAGTCGTGGTCGACTGCTCCGCGGGTTGTCAATTTCGATGATGCCGACGTAACCGAATTGGAAGCGTTCCGCCAAACCAGCAAAGACGATTACGCGTCGCGTGGTATCAAGCTGACCACCATGCCGTTCCTCATCAAGGCTGTGGCAACAGCCCTGAGACATCACCCAGCACTCAACGCGGTGATCGATACCGAGAACGAGCAGATCATCTACAAGGATTACGTCAACCTCGGGATTGCTATTGATACCGAACGAGGATTGGTCGTTCCGGTCTTGAAGGATGCCGACCGCATGTCGATTCCGGATATCGCCTATGCATTGTCGGAGATGTCTTCGCGTGTCCGGAACAACGATTTCTCTGTAAGCGATTTGCGAGGCGGCACGTTCACGATCAGCAATCTCGGCGCGATCGGTGGAACCTATTCCACTCCGATTATCAACGTCCCCGAAGTGGCGATCCTGCTCGTTGGGCGGTCTCGCAAGTTGCCAATGGTGATGGACGATGATTCGATCAAGCCGCGATTGATGATGCCTTTGAGCATCGCTTATGACCATCGATTGGTAGATGGCGCCACCGCCGCGAGATTCCTCAATGACGTGATTGCTTATCTTGAAGCCCCCAGTCGCTTGTTGCTCGCAATTTAGGGCTTGGAATTCGTTTTGGATTTGCGCGTCGGATCTAACTCAACCCGAAACGTAAGTGAGGGATAGACTTGCGTCGCGCACGCGTTTGGTAATGAAAATCTGCGGCGCTCCGTTGCTACTCTCTTTTCCTGTCTTCATCGGCACGTCTGTTTGCGGTTCGAGTGACCAAGATGATGATCCCGATGATGGTAGCCGGTACGCCTATCAGTAAAAAGAGAATCACCAGCAGTATAAAGATCTCTAAAAAACCCAGGCCAAACATTTAAATTCTCGCGAGCTTAAAGTGGTTGTTGATCCAGTGTACGTTCGGGGATGCTTCAACTCTCGAGTGGAATGCGAACGGTGCATTGCGTCCCACCCTGTACGCCTCGGACGAACCGAAGTTCTCCGCCGAGGCCTTGGATCACGTTTCGGGTCAGGAATACGCCCAGGCCCATCCCTTCGCCAACTTCTTTGGTTGTAAAGAAGGGCTCCCCGATGCGACGAATCACATCATCAGTCATCCCCGTCCCTTGGTCAATTATTTCAAGTACCCATGTTCGGTCGTCGTCGCTTTCCAGCACGATCGTAGAAAGCACATGGACATTTTGAGTTTCGGAAGATGCGTCGAGTCCGTTTTGGATGAGATTGCGGATTGCTTGCGAGATCGCTTGCTTGGGGAGCAAAGCCTGGAAATCTCCGACGGCACGTTCCATCTGAATGATGACGCGATTGGGTTCTCGCATGGCGGTGACGGTGTCGTCGAGGATCTCCTTGAGCGTGACGGGGTGAAGGTGTTCCGCGGCCGCTTCGCCCGCACCACTTTTCATCCGATGCAAAATGTCTTTGCAGCGATTGAGTTCCTCGCGAATCAAACCGAAATCGCGACGTACTTTGTCTGGGATGTCATGCTTATCGAAGGAGCGGGACAACTCGCCAGCGATGACTGCGATCGTGGACAAGGGTGATGCCAATTCGTGCCCCGCGCCAGCAGCAAGCGTCGCAAGAGCTTCGAGTCGTTGAGCTCGTTCGCGTTCTTTCTCTGCGATAGCGAGTTTTCGGTCTCGCTGCCTCACTTCGAGGGCGAGCATCGATACGAAATAGGCGAGAACGCCGCAACAAGTTGCAAATGCGATCAAAAACGCTAGTTTCGTGACGCCCCAGGAGGCTTGTGGATCGAGTGGGGAATTGTTGAAGACGGTTAGCGATGTTGCGTTGTACAGAAGCCAAGCACCACATACCACCGAAGTGATAGTAATGACCAGCATCCAGAACCGGGACAGCATGATTCCCGCTACCGCAATGTTTGCAAAGAAGAAAAAGATGAATGGATTGGCGGCACCGCCGGAGAAGTAGAGGAGTCCGGTGAGGGTTGCTACGTCGAGGAGCAGTAAAAGTCCGAGCCCTTGGCTGCCGATCGATTCCGAGGAATCGGTTGCGGACGCTCCCGCATTGGGTTTCCCAGCTCGCACCCGATACGCCCACCACATCAATAGGACATTGGTGATCACCGTTCCGGAAACGATTACCAGTAACGGAATCAAGGGGAGGGAGATCTTCAGGAATGCTGAAACAAATCCGATGACTACGAGTTGTCCTGCAACGGCGATCCACCGTAACTGGCTCAGCCATATCGCAGTCGATGTATTGGGTTCTGAGAAGGAGTGATTTCTCGAATCCACGCCAGACCTATTCCTGTTCCACAACAAGGAGCTCCTGGTTCCATCCATCGACTTCGACTTTTTGCTCGATGCCGCTCGGCCACAGGATCGTCAATTGAGGTTTCTCAGCAGAAAGGCTGGCAGGAACTCCGAAGTGGAGCACTGAGTCATTGGTCCCAGCATAAGTCCCTCCCCCAACTAACTGACGCAGGTATGTTTGTTCGCCGACCAACATGCGAACCGTGGTACCGATTCCATCGCGGTTGGAACGCGTTCCAGCCAATCGGACCTTGAGGTAGAGTCCATCGGTTTCGGTTCTATTAGTCACCAGGACCGCTTCTGTATTGAGACGACTGACTGCGAAGTCCATGCGTCCGTCATCATTGAAGTCTGCCATCGCAAGCGAGCGTGCCGATTGAGGCGTAGAAAGAAATTCGCTTTCATCTCTGGAAACCAAGCGAAAGTATTTGCGATCGATGTTATGCAGAATTTGGGGACGCTGTTCGAAAGAGGAACCGTTAGCGTGAAGTTCCACATGTCCATTTACGATGAAGATGTCCTCTTTGCCGTCGAGATCCATGTCGGCGAACGCTGTCCCCCACCCGACGGCTCCTTGGTCGGTTGCCGGGATACGGGCGCTTTGCGAAGCATAGGAAAAAAGCATGTTACCACTTGATCGGTAAAGAGCGCCGATTTCGTTCTGATAGTTCGTGACCCACAGATCGAATCGACCATCTCCGTTGTAGTCGGCCAGGGCAATCCCCATGCTACCTTCGGGGATACCAACATCGTTGCACGCGACCCCGGAACGACGTGCCATCTCGGTAAACTTAAATCCCCCATCATTGCGGTAGAGAAGATTGGGATCGACATCATTCGCGACGTAGATATCGGCATCCCTATCGCCGTCGAGGTCTGCCACGATGATTCCAAGGCCTCGCAGAGAGTCGGCAATGCCAGCAGACTTTGTTATGTCGTTGAATGTTCCGTCTCCTTGATTGGCGAACAATGTGTCCGGAAGCCCTTTGTATGCTCGCGGGCCGCAGTAGTCGGGAACCACTTCCTGAGATCCGCTCTCCTTGGGTGCCGAGCATTTGGGATCGTTTTCATAGCTCCAATCGGCATAGTGCGCGACGTAGAGATCGAGCAGCCCATCGCCATCTGCATCGAACCATACGGCAGAAGAGCTCCAGAGCGAATCGACTAAGCCACTTCGCGGGTTAGGCATCTTCTCAAAGGTTCCATCTCCTTGGTTTCGTAGCAGTTGCAGGCCGGAATAGCCGGTCGCGAGCAGATCGGAGAAGCCATCTGCATCCCAATCTCCGATCGCTATTGCGGCATTGTAGATCTCGGACAGATCCATGCGAGCGTACGATTTGGCGTCGGTGAATCTCATCTTTTCGACACATCGCATAAGTGAACCGGGATAGCCTTTCATCGCTCGCTCGGAAGGAACGGGGTATCCACCCCCTGCGGCGGCGATATCTATTCGGCCATCGCGATCGTAATCGAAGGCCGCAATTCCCCCTCCCGTAGTTTCCGGCAGGAAATAATGTTGTTGCTCACTACCGTTGCGATAGATGCAACCGCCCAAGGCATCCTTGAGCCAATCGACACGGATCCGTGAGGAATCCTGAGAGTCGCTGGACGGCGGCGTCGCTTTTGCTGTGGAAACTCCATCTTGCCTTTGTTGTTGCTGAGACTTGTCGCTACTTGGTTGAGTATTGCAACTGGATAGAGAAAGTAGCCCGAACGCTACTGCGATGACACAACGACCTTGCCGTCGGCGAGCCGATGCGATGTCGGTCGCACGAGGCAACGGTTTCATTGCGTTCCCCGCCGAAGATTGATATACCGTTGATGACGAGCGGCGAGTTCAGGTTGGTTGTTTCGATTGAAGTAAATCACCAAATCCTCGTGAGCAGGGAGATATGTGGGATCGAGCGATAGAGCTGAGGAGAGCCATTGGAAACCGTCTTCGCGAGACTGTTTGTGCAGAAAAATGTGCCCCAGTTCGAAGTGTTTCTCGGCGGTTTTGTCCTGCCCGCCTAGGATTCGCGATAATCGCTGATCGATGGACTGAACATCAGGCTGTCCATCCTGGGCGATCTTCGAGTAGCGAACCGCGTCTTGCTCGTTGCCTAATGCTTGATGTGCTTGGCTCAGTATATTCGCGATACTTACATCTTCAGGCCAAAGAATCGCCACGGAACTCAACGTATCTATCACTTTCGACCATTCTTCACGCGTTTGGTACAACCGAGCCAGAATAATACGCATAACGATAGTAGCCTTGCCGGACTCCACCATGGGGTTCAGCATTTCAATCACCTCATCTCCACGGTCCAAGCTTAGCAAAGCATTGGCCAGAGTGCCTAACCCATCCAAGTCTTCTGGCACACGTGCAAGGTAGCGACGTAGGGGGGCGATCGCTTTTTCGTGCTCACGCGATCGGAGGTAGGCAACCCCGAGTTGCCCGTACACAGGAACGAAATTTGGATGGGCTTTGGAACAGTCTTCGAAGGATTGGATCGCAGCTTGGTTATCTCTAACCGCTAGCGAAATCATTCCCCTGAAGAAAGGGATCCAGGGCGAATTTGCGTTTTCCTGGCCCCATGATTCCATAAACCGATTCACGTTGGCAAAATCGAGCTTCCCTAGCAAACCATAAATCACAGCCGGTCCAATTTCCTCAAGCTCCGCATCTGGAGCGATCATTGCTCGAGCGATCGATTCCTGAAGGTTCTCCGTGTTGCCCAGATGAAGTTGGCGAAGCAATTTCTCGTTTTCGACCTTCTCTGCAGGGTATCCGAGTTGTCGGGCGAGTTCGGCAAATTGGGCGAATGGAACATCTTCGCCAAGATGCCGATAAGCACGACTTCGAAGAAAGGCGGTTTCTCCAGTCAAACCGTCCCGCTTCTCCAAAAGCTTGATTTCTTGCAGTGCCGCTCGATTATCCCAGGCTTCCAAAGCCCTCTGGATTCGGAGTCTCGATGTTGTTTGGCGGTTGTGGTTGTAGCCGAATATGGTCAGTGGTACGAGAACACCGAGCAACATAACCAAACGAATCCGAGCCCAAGTTGGTTTGATCGCTGGCTTCTGGTTCTTGGTAGCGGTCAGCGGATCGAAATCGTCTAGAGTCATGGACTTGGGGACCGGTCCTGCAGGGCCCGGTCCCTTCGTCGATCTCGATTTCAGTTTGGAACGAACCATCGTGGCGGTAGGCAAAGAGAACCAGATAGCATACTACGGGCGACAGCCCCTTCATTGTAACCAACTGTGTAGATTTAACAGTGCTGCATAGGAGTATTGCCCGAAGGAGTTCAACGACTTTTTTCGGAACGAGGCTGCCTTGCAGCGTTTCTCGGCCGGCGGGTGGCAAGAGGCGGTTTGACCGTTCCGCCGCCAGTTTGGCGAGCACGCGGATGGGCCTTGACATAGGCGGCTTGCAAAGATGCCGTGCTAACGTGAGTGTAAATTTGAGTGGTTACCAGGCTCTTGTGCCCAAGCAATTCCTGCACGCTTCGAATGTCTGCTCCGCGATCGAGCAGGTGAGTCGCAAAACTGTGCCGGAGCGTGTGAGGCGTGATGCGGGAATCAAGTTGGGATTGTCGAATGTATTTCTCTAGCATCCTAGCTACGCTGCGCGTTGTAAGTCTACCTCCGAATCTGTTTCTAAACGTTGGGGCTTCACGAATTCCCGGACGCGTAGGTTGCCGTTTCGCAAAGTAGTCTCGAAGAGCCGCAACAGCATAAGACCCAAGAGCGGCCAACCGTTCCTTGCGCCCCTTGCCGCGGATTCTAACAACCCCTTCCGCGAAGTCGATGTCTCCGTCGTTCATCCCAACCAACTCGCTGACGCGAAGGCCAGCGCTGTAGGTGACCTCCAGGATCGCCGTATCCCGCAAGCCAAGTTCGTTCGACTTGTCTGGTGCTTCCAAGAGTCTCTGGATCTCTTCGGCAGTCAAGAAATGAGGCAATTTTCGGCC
Source organism: Planctomycetota bacterium (assembly GCA_018970165.1). Classification (GTDB taxonomy): domain Bacteria; phylum Planctomycetota; class Planctomycetia; order Pirellulales; family Pirellulaceae; genus JBKCUI01. The sequence continues at coordinate 8,443 of JAGWWZ010000068.1, forward strand.
CGCCCGAGGATTTCGAAGTGGCTTAGCTGGATTGTTCTCCACCATCCCCTGCCGCTGCGCAAAGCGAAAGAAACTTCGCAGCGACGCCAATTTCCGGGCAATGCTCGTCTTGGCATAACCCGCATCATGCAATGCGGTAACGTACTTCCTCAAGTCGTTCGGATTCACATCCGAGGGCTTTACAACGCGTGTTTCCCCTTGCGTCAAAAGATCTGCCATGTCCATCAAGTCCTCGCGGTAGGACTTGATCGTCAGATCCGACGCATTCTTTTCCACGTCCAGGTATCGAAGAAACTGAGCGATTTCCTTTTGCATCTCAGCGATTTTCCATTTCCCGCAACCCTCATGTGCTTTGCCAGGGAGCAAGATCCCGCAGGGTCGTAAAGAAGTCTACACCATATTTGTGGTCATGTTTGCATTTGTGGTCATGTTTGCGCAAAGGTTCGAAATTTCCTAATCGCTAGGCGCATCGCGCCAACGTCTTGGAGGTTGCGAGGTACATCCCCTCTAATTTCTTCGCGACAATGGTTGGGCTGCACAGGGTTTGCACATGATCCATGGCGGATTCCGCAAAGCGTCTGCGAAGCTGCTCATCTCGATAAAGCCGCCGCAGAGCTTGATGAAGCCCCGAGATATCTTCGACAGGAACGACCAGACCGTCCTGTTCGTTCCGCACCAGCTCCTTCATCCCTCCGGCTGCACTGACGACCGGGCAAATCCCAAGGGTCATCGCTTCAATCAATGCGCGACATAGTCCTTCACTTCGCGATGGCATCGCGAAAACGTCGAATGCCTTCATGGCGGATGGCGCGTTGTGGCAGTGTCCCGCCAACACGATTCTCCCTCTCAGTTCCGGCCTTTTGCACAATCTTGCGACTTTGGGGTCATCCACCGTGCCCACGATCACAAGTCGCCATTTCGGCAGATCGCACATGCGGATTGCGGCTTCGACCAACAGATCGATCCCTTTGACGGGGCGAACACTTGCAACGGTCCCGATCACCCAATCATCCCGATCGATCTTCCATTCCGATCGCCATGCCTCTGCTGGTTTTTCAAGATCGAAGTCCCAATGGACGTTGTAAACCACATCGCACTTATCGCGGCTCACTCCGCTTTTGAGCATGGCATCCATGACGGCCTGAGATTCGCAAGCATGCCTTGCTACGCTCGGAGACAAATAAGTAACCCATTCCGCTGGGTCGAGTCGGCGCAGTGACCGAGTGATTCCGCGAAAGGAAATAATTTTTGGGCGATTGCGTTGGCCTGTGCTGCCAAGGATCCCCCAAGCCAACGCGGAGGGGGAGAAAGCGTGGAGCACATCCGGTTGAAATACGCGGATATGTTCAGCCACACAACGAATCGCTTTCGGGCTGATCTTCTTGCGGCCACCGAAGTTGGAATAGCGGACCGGTAGCATGCCAACCGGTTCCGCAGGCACGTTGGTTGAAGGGCGTTGAATCGTATTGCAAGAAAGTACCTCGTGGCCGCGTCGGCTCAATTCCCGTACCAGAGGATCTGGAGCATGTAGTAGCATGATCTTCATGGATTTGGCCCTAACAGGCGGTGGATGTATTCAGCTTTGATGCCCTACGATTTCCCTCAGGCAGCGACCTGCGTGTCGGCCGGATGCAGGACCGGTCTGACGGCCTGATTCGTGCGCCAATGATCGCGACGACTTAAACCATACAAGCTCGGCTTGGCGAATGTGTATCGAAAATGAAACACATCCCCATGTTCAATGTCGATGACTCGATGGGGGACATTCGGGTTCTCTGCCAGGCATTGTTGAACCGCCTGTGTGTACGGAACCGGTCCGGTCATTTGATGGACGCTGTGGGGATAACGGTTCTCTCGCATATTGTCGAGCATGATTTCCATCGTTCGTTGCATGAAAGGATGCCCCGGGGCGGAAATCAAGACCCATTGCATGTAGAAAACATTATTCCCTTCCCAAGCGATCAATGCTTCGTCATCGGGAAGAATCAAGCCATCGAGGTTTTTTGTAAGGCAACTATCGATGTCGAGGTAAACGCCTCCATGCTTCAGCATGAATGCATACCGAAAGAAATCCCCTTTCGCGGCGCCGATGTTGATCCGTCGATAGAGTCGATAAACCTCATCGTCAAAAGAGTCGCGGATAAATGCATCGACCGCAACGTCGTCGAAGTACAAGTACTTGTATTGCGGGTTTTTTCTTCTCGCTCGAGCGATTTGCCAGCGAGTCAGGAACGGGAGTTTCTTGGTCTTGAATGTTTGAACAATGACTTTAGGGATCGTCATGCCTGCTCCTCAACAATGCGTCCAGAGCCAGTTTGGTCGCAGCTAGGCGGGTGGCGAACAAAGGTTGCGGGTTGAAAAACGAACGAGTTGTCGTACCACGTTTCGATCTTCAAAATCAAGGCGGATCGACCTGGTTTACAGCTTTTCTGAAGATGCGTGCGGCGATTGCTAAACAGGCGGTTTGGCCGATTGTGATAGGGCATGATTCTGGTACAATTTTGCCAGTGAATTCCTTAGGGAAACCGACCGTATTTCACCCCCCTCACCCAGCATCGAGAGCACGTGTCCAACGAGCCACCTAGCGACGATATCGACCCCAATGATCCTGCCAGCGTCCCCCCAGCCGACGACGGCGGAGGCCAGGGGGAGCGGATGATCCAAGAGCCCATCGAGGACGAACTCCGGGATAGCTATCTGACCTACGCCATGAGCGTTATTGTCAGTCGCGCCCTGCCGGATGTCCGCGATGGCCTAAAGCCCAGCCAACGTCGCATCCTGGTCGCAATGAACGACCTAAGCCTCACTCCCGGAGCCGCTCGCGTAAAGTGTGCGAAAATCGCTGGCGATACCTCAGGAAATTACCACCCGCACGGCGAAGCCATCATCTACCCCACCCTCGTTCGCATGGCCCAGGAATGGAACATGCGCCATGTACTGATTGATAAACAAGGGAACTTCGGCTCCATCGCTGGCTTGCCCGCCGCCGCAATGCGATACACGGAAGCCCGGCTCGCCCCCCCCGCAGCCATGATGCTTGAAGACCTCAAGCTCGATACGGTCGACTTCATTCCGACCTATGACGAGCGGCGAACCGAACCCGTCGTTCTCCCCTCGAAGTTCCCCAACCTGCTGGTCAACGGAGCCCAGGGGATCGCCGTCGGAATGGCGACCAGCATTCCACCTCATAATTTACGTGAGGTGTGCAATGCGATCATCAAGGTGATCGATGACCCCGAAGTCTCCATCCCGGAACTCTGCGAGATCATTCCAGGACCCGACTTCCCAACAGGTGGAATGATCTGCGGACGGTATGGCATCCGACAGGCCTACGCGACCGGCAGGTCCACGATTGTTCTGCGGGCTCACGTCGATGTCGAAGAGCAAGGACGCAAATCCAGGCTCGTGGTCCGAGACATCCCTTTCCAACAAGCTCGCGATCGAGTCGTAGAAAAAATCGCCGAACTCGTCCGCAGCGAAAAGATCAAGGGAATCTCCGCGATTCGAGACGAGAGCGATCTCAAGGAGCCCGTTCGGCTGATCATCGAGATCAAACAGAATTCCGATCCCCACATCGTCCTCAATCAACTCTACCAATTCTCGTCGCTACAAGAGTCGTTTTCGTTGATCCTGTTGGCCTTGGTCGACGGCAAGCCTCGTGAACTCAACATCAAAGAACTGCTGCAGGAGTTCATCCGCCATCGAGTCACGGTCATTCGTCGACGCACCCAGCATCTGCTCGGAGCCGCCCGCCGTCGCAAGCATGTGATCGAAGGTTTGCTCCTAGCACTCGCAGATATCGACCGAATCATTGCGATCATCCGATCGAGTCGAACGCAGGCCGAAGCAAAAGAACGATTGATGGGAGTGGAATGCCCGGCGTCGATGATGCAGCGGGCGCTCGGCGATACCGGATTCGCCGACTTCCAACTCGAACGAGGCGCTTCCGATACCTACCGACTGACCAGCGTCCAAACCGATTCCATTCTGAAGATGACCCTCGGTCAATTGGCAGGCCTCGAACAGGAAAAACTCGCCAACGAACACGCTGAGATTCTCAACGAAATTTTAGAGTACCGCCGCATCCTCTCCGATCCAGCCAATATCTACGCCATCATCCGAGAAGACCTAGTCGATATCGCAAAACGATATGGAAACGATCGGGTCACCGAGATCACCGACGAGGAACTCGGCAACTACAACATGGAAGACCTCATCACCGAGGAAAACATGGTGGTGACGATCTCGCATCAGGGCTACATCAAGCGGCTCCCCGCCTCGATCTACAAAGCCCAACGCCGCGGTGGCAAAGGGATCACCGGCCTTCGAAGCGAAGAAGAAGATCCGGTCGAACACCTGTTCGTGGCCAGTACCCATGCCTACCTGCTGTTCTTCACTAACCAAGGAAAGGTTTACTGGCAGAAGGTCTGGGAGATTCCCCAGATGAGCCGCGAAAGCCGCGGACGGGCTATCGTCAATCTTCTCAACCTGACCCCCGAAGAAAAGATTCTCGATTGCGTACCCGTTCGAGACTTCAACCTGCCCGGTCACTTCCTGATGATGGCGACCAGGAAAGGTATCGTCAAAAAGACGGAACTCGAAGCCTACAGCCGTCCCAAAAAAGGTGGCATCATCGCTATCAAACTCCGCGAAGATGACGAACTCGTCGATGTGGTTATCACCAAACCCAACGACCAAATCGTGCTGTCGACCGCCAATGGCATGGCGATTCGTTTCTCCGAGCGGGACGCTCGCTCTATGGGACGAAACACATCGGGAGTGAAGGGGATCTCGCTGAAGAAAAGCGATACCCTCGTCGGCATGGTGGTCGCCGATCCAACCGCGACGCTGCTCACAGTTTGCCAAAACGGCTATGGCAAGCGAACTACATTCGGGCCTGGTGAACAACTTGCCGTTCGTGACGATCTTCCGGACGATGAAACGCTCGAGGATGCGATTCCCGCCGAAGAGGAAACACCAGACGATACCAATGAAGCGGATGATGTCAGCTCCGCGAATCGTTATCGAACCCAGCGCCGCGGCGGGAAGGGGATCATCGATATCAAGACGACCAAGAGGAACGGCCCCGTCATCGGGATCGTTCCAGTGGTCGATGGCGACGAACTGATCATGATGACCTCGCGAGGCAAGATCCAGCGTATCGCCGCCAAGGATATCAATGTCATCGGACGCAATACGCAAGGGGTGAGGATCATGAACGTCGATGACGGAGATACGCTGGCTGCAATCGTGCGAGTTCCCGCAGACGACATCGATGAGTCTGCAGCTAGCCAAGAGCTGACAGCAACTCCGCCGCCAACCCTACCTGCCGCCGATGACGAACAGCCGAGCGATGGGCTCTAATCAAGCTCTGTCCGGGGCTCTCGGCGAAACCGAGGCACTTGCCACCGAGTTGATGACCAAAGAGCTTTTGGTCTTGATATGTACCTACAACGAACGGGAGAACCTTCCGGTTCTCTTGACGCAAATCTTTCGCGTTGTGCCGGCAGCCGATATCCTCGTGGTGGACGATGGCTCCCCCGATGGGACGGGGCAATGGGTGCTCGAACAACAGTCGTCCGATCCGCGGCTTCATTGCGTGATACGCTCTGGCAAACAGGGACTCGGCACCGCGATCCGACTCGGCATGAAACAAGCAATCGAAAAGGGATACCTGTGGCTCATCAACCTCGATGGTGACTTGAGCCATGATCCCACTGCCATCGCCGCAATGCTGCCGCTGCGCAATCAATGCGATTTGGCTATCGGTTCCCGCTATATTGAAGGGGGTGGGATGCAAGGCTGCTCGTGGCGACGCGTTTTTGTGAGTCGCTGTGCCAATATTCTCGCGAGGATAATCGTTGGTTGGAAGATTCAAGACTGCAGCAGCGCCTACCGAATGTATCGAGTCGATTTGTTGCGACGGATTCCCTTGGACTCCATTCAGGCAAAAGGCTACGGGTTCCTTGAAGAGGTCCTCGCCCTCATCTTGCGAGCCGATGGCCGTGTGGTCGAGACTCCCATTGTCTATACCGAGCGACTTCAAGGGAAATCAAAGTTGTCGGTCCGCGAAGCATTCTCGACATTATTCGCTCTTCTGCGGATCGGTAAAATCTATCGCGGCAAACGAACCTAAACTTTAGTCAGTTCGGGCATGTTGGGGATGGCTGGCAACGTGGACTGAAGCCACGCTCCGACTCCTAGCAATGACCCCTCGGAAAAATATCGAGAGGTCAATACGACGGTCTTGGGTTTCGCTCTTGCTTCATCGTTTCCAAAGGCAACCACTAAACTCGGATGCCCCGTGAGATTCATACGAGCCAAGTCTCCATCGCCAATCAACACATCGACCGATCGTAGACGGGCTTCTGTTGCGCGGATCAAGTCCACTCTTACACGCATGGAATCGACATAGTCCATGGCAGAGCAAAACGATGCCTCGCGGAATGTGGGGCCCCATTTTCCAACCTGATCATCGGATTTCACCGAGGCAAACAGTTGGCTGTGCATTGCACCTGCTTCGATAGCGATTGCGTCGACCAAGACACCCATGCGAGGCTCTGCCTCGAACTCCAATTCAACCATCGTGGCTCCTGCAGCTTCAAAAGCTTCCGCAGCGTCTTTCTCACTTCCCCGTAAACGTTTGGGTACACCGATCCTAAGCTTCGTAACGTCGATAGGGCTGTGCGACCATGTGAAGGGCCGCTCCACTACCGTGGGGTCGAGGCCATCCATCCCAAGGAGTTGCTGAAAAACCAAACCGCAATCGTCAACGGTTCTTGTGATCGGTCCGATCTTGTCCATCGACCATCCGAGAGTCATGCATCCAAATCGACTCACTCGTCCAAAGGATGGGCGAAGCCCAGTAACGCTGCAGACTCTGCACGGCGATACGATCGAGCCGAGTGTTTCCGACCCTAGAGCGAATCCACAAAGACCTGCCACGACGGCCGAAGCACTTCCTGCCGAAGAGCCGGAGCTGCCCTGCTCAGGGTTCCATGGGTTGCGAGTCAGATCACGAAACCACTGATCGCCCCATGCGAGCGTTCCGACCGATAGTTTCCCGAGCAAGACCGCTCCCGCACGATCCATCTTGTTTGCAACCGTCGCTTGCGGACCGCGTTCCCTACTTTGATAGTCGATGGCACCCCAGGTCGTTGGCATTCCGGGGATCGCGATGATGTCTTTCGCTCCCCAGGGGATGCCATGGAGCGGCCCGCGATCTTTTCCCCTCTTCAACTCGGCATCCATCGCATCGGCTTGTTTCAAGCTATCTGGGTTCAGAGTCACGACGCAATGCAGTTGGGGATCGTATCGCTTCAATCGCTCGAGATACATCTCGGTCAGTTGGCGACTGGTAAACAATCCCTTGCGAAGACCGACCGCAAGTTCGCGGACACTCCAAAAGGCGACCGACTCGAGATCCTGTTTCTCGGGTAACTTCACGCTCTCCGGATCCAGGCGATTGCTAGACGCATTAGGTTCAGGTTTCGCGGCAGACCATTCGAGATTCTCCTCGGGGGTTTGCGAAGCGAAGAACCATGGAGTAAAGACAGCCGCCATCGGTGTGTTTTCATCGATGGGCTTGGTTCGTAGCAGTGTGATCGCCGCAAGCTTGTTCGATAACTCCTTGCTGAGCTGTTCGCAGTGTTCGTTCGTGAGAGGCACACGAGCGATCCACGAAGCAGCTCGAATCATCTCCGCTGTAATGGCGTCTGGCTTTGGCTCGGGACTGGGGTCTTGTTCGACGAGAGCATCGGCTAAGGCCTCTGCCTGAAGCCCCGAGATCATAGCTCCGCTGGCCACGATGCAACTGGTCAGCCAAAGCCGACGGGGAATCGTGATGTCTTCGAAGTGCTTGATCTCTGTCATGCTTCGTTGGTAGCCAACACATCAACGGCAGCTACTTCGTTGGTGGAGGGTGTCTCTGCTGGTGCATCCTTCAATTGTTGAGCAGCCCAAATTGCGGCCCCCATGGCTCCCGCGTCATCACCTAGCTTCGCAAGTTTGATCTCGAAGGTATCGGCGTAGCATTCGAGTACGTTATTGGCTACGGTCTCCTCGACCTCCTCCAGATACAGATCCGAAAGAGCCTCCACCAAACCGCCACCCAGTACGATGACTTCGGGAGTCAGCAGGTGGATCAAATTCACACACGCATAACCGACCGTGCGAGCCGCTTTTCGAATCACCTGTTCGACTGCTTCATCACCCGCCTTGACCGAAGCGGCGAGTGCTTTGCTTCGTATCTCGGCAATGTCGGTACCGACGTCTTTGAGCAGTGCTGGCGCTTCGCCTCGGATCGCCAACTTTGCGCAGCTTGCAGCGATGGCCAGACGGCTTGCCTCGCTTTCAAGAGTCCCGGTCATGCGAGCACCGCTGGAGTGATCAGTTGTCGCCACGCGCGTGTGACCGATCTCCATACCCGTATGGCGTTTGCCTCGAAGGATCTTGCCATCGTAAACGAATCCGCCGCCGATCCCTGTTCCTGGAAAAACACCAGCGACGCTATGGGCACCCACGGCAGCACCGGCAGAATACTCGCCGAAGACACCCGCATCGACATCGTTCAACACCGAAACAGGGCATTGGAAAGCATCCTGCAGAAGGCTACCAAGCGGAACGTTCTTCCATTTCAAGTTCACCGCTAAATGAACGATCCCCCGTTCCATATCGACCGGGCCCGGGCATCCGATTCCTATCGCCGCTAAACCTTCCAAAGGGAGATTCGCGGCAGCGATCGTCTCTCGAATCAGATCGACGATACGAATTAGGCCAGCCTGCGCTCCCTCGACTCCCTTGGACTTCTTCTTCTTGCTACAAATCACCTTGAATTTCTGGTCGAGGAGGACGCAAAGCATCTTCGTCCCCCCAAGATCAAACCCGCAATAGTATCGCTCTGCCATATCCTCGGCTCTCAAACTCGCGTTCCAAAAAATACCGCTGACGAGTACCTCGATTATAGCGGATCCTGTCGGACTGTTTCGACAGATCGATTACAATCTTTGGAAAGTCGTTTTCCTTCCCCAAGAAACCTTGAATGGGTTCGAGGCTCATCGATGCGTTTTGCTCAATGGTACACGTGGATTCTGATCGTGGCACTCTCGGCTCCCTGGGCGAGTGCGCAGCGTGAACTCAAGGATATTCCCATACCGGACCCCGAACAGGAACGGGCCACGTTTCAAATAGACGACGGCTGGAAGGTTGAGTTGTTCGCGGGCGATCCGCCGATGGCGAAGCCAATTCATATGAATTGGGATAATCAGCGTCGGTTATGGATCGCGTCGAGCGAAACCTACCCTCAGATCAAACCGGGCGAACCCTCCAACGACAAGATCTTGATCCTCGAAGACACCGACAAGGACGGACGGGCCGACCGAACGATCGTATTCGCCGACGGATTGCTGATCCCTACGGGCGTATTGCCCGCAAATGACAGTGACTTTGCAAGTGCTTACGTCGTCAACAGCGATCAACTCATCTATCTCAAAGACACCGATGGCGACTTGGTCGCAGACGAACGGACGGTCGTACTCAGCGGTTTCGGGACTGAAGATACCCACCACTTGCTCCACTCTTTGCGATGGGGACATGATGGTTGGATCTACATGAATCAATCGATCTACATTCATTCGCACATCGAAACACCCTGGGGGGTTCAGCGGCTGAACGGTGGCGGTATCTGGCGATTTCACCCCGATACCAAGCGACTGGAAGTGGTGGTCCGTGGGTTCGTGAATCCATGGGGTGTTCACTTCGATCGTTACGGTCAAATGTTCGCGACCGACGGAGCCTACGGTGAAGGAATCAATTATGCGTTTCCGGGAAGCGTCTTTGTGACAGCGGTCGGCGCACGCAGACTCGTATCGGGCCTCAACCCGGGAAGCCCGAAACATTGCGGATTAGAAATCTTGTCGGGCTCCCATTGGCCCGAATCGATACGTGGCACTATGGTTGCGAACGATTTTCGAGCGCATCGCGTCTGTCGGTTTCGTGTGACTGATGATAAATCTGGCTACGAATCGGTCCAGTTGCCGGAATTGATCAAAACGCCGCACGTCGCATTTCGTCCCATCGATGCCAAGCAAGGCTTGGACGGCGCACTCTACATTGCCGATTGGTACAACCCCATCATTCAGCATGGCGAAGTCGATTTTCGAGACCCTCGCCGCGATCGCACGCATGGTCGCATTTGGCGGCTCACCCATCGAGATCAACGTCCAACCGCCGATGAACCCATCACCGCCAAAGATTCGGTGGCGAAGAATTTGGAACGGCTTCAAGACGATGCCGACTTGGTGCGGCTGTTTGCTGGCCAGGCCCTACGCAGGCAATGGAAAGCCAACGCAAACAACCGTTCGCAAATCGATTCATACGCTGCGACCGCGATGAAGGTGCCAGATCGAGGCCTCGAACAACTCGAACTTCTTTGGCTCTATGAGGGTCTTGGTGTTTTCCAAGACTCCTTCCGAAAAACACTTCTCGAGAATCCCGACGGACGTATTCGCGCCGCTGCGGTGCATCAATTGGCAAACGAAATTCGGTGGTTACGTGCCGAACAACTCGGCGACTTGGATCCTTCTCAAATCGGATTGTGGCTCGCTGCGGGCAAACGAGCGGTCCAAGATCCACATCCCCGTGTTCGGCTAGAGGCGGTTCGCATGCTGGCCGAACTCCCAAGTAGCGAAGCTGCTGCGACCGCATGCGAGGTATTGCGTCAACCGATGGATCGATTCCTTGACTTTGCGCTGTGGCAGACCATTCGCGATCTGCAGGGAACTTGGTTGCCGGAATTCCGTAGCGGTAAGTTTCGATTCGGCGAACAGCCAACGTCCATCGCGTTTGCACTCCGCGCTGCTGAGGATCCCTCGACGATCGATGCTGTTATCGGAATGCTCGACACGCCTGGTGCAGCAGACGATGCTCAAGCAGCGGCTACTCGATGGGAGCTCGCGCAACTGGTCGCCGAACTCGGTTCGGGACCGCAGCATGCACAATTGATCCAACGCGTGATCGCCAAGGATGGCCCGCTGTCCAAAGCAACGCCGACACAACGCGGCAATCTGATGCGCAATACTTCGGATGTTACGCACCGCAGGAAAGAGTCGATCCCGCTCGACGAGGCGACCATCAAAACGCTCATGAGCGAAGCATCCGCGGTCGCGGAGTCGATATCTCCCAACGCAGACTTCGATGGCTCGTCGTTCGGCGCGGCCGCCATCTACGCCCTTGGTCGCTGGCAGATTCCGGCAGCGAGATCCATGCTGGAATCATTGGCGGCCAACCGCGGTGCAAATACGGGATTGCGACAAGCGGTCATTCGATCGATTGCCAATTACTCGGATGAGAATACACGAAAACTTCTTCGCGAATGGAGCCAAGATGAAAACTCCACGGTTGCCTCGGCAGCCATCGCCTCGCTCGTCGATCTCGATCTGGACGGTGCATCGAAACTACTCATCGAGAGATTGTCTTCGGATCCGGAGCGAGCTCAACCGTTCATTGCGATCGCGCCATCATGGTTGTCGCGACGCGATGGCGCAGCGAAGCTTGCCGCCGCTCTCAAAGATGTCTCTCTCGAACCAGGACTGGCCCGCCAAATCAAGTCGGAACTCCGCAAACTCAATGCGTCCGGAGACCTGCTCGGTGCCATCGATGCCGCGGGCAAGCTTCAGGAGAATCGCTGGCAACTGACCGATGAACTTCGCGATCGTTGGCTCAAGCAAGCGATTGCTGACGGAAACGCTGCCCAGGGGGAAATCATCTACCGCCGAACCGAACTGCAATGCATCCAGTGCCATCGCATCGGAGGCGTCGGCGGCGCGGTTGGCCCCGATCTAACCAGCATCGGCGCACAAGCTCCCGCCGATTATTTGCTCGAAGCCTTGCTCAACCCGGCCGCCAAAGTCAAAGAGGGTTACAACGCGAAACTCGTGCGAACCGATGATGATGAAGTGCTCGCCGGTATCCCCATTCGGGAATCCGATGATCAAGTTGTTCTCCGCCTCGCAGATAATCGCGAAGTGACGATCGAAAAATCCAATATCGTTGATATCAAAGATTCTCGTTCGCTGATGCCTGATGGTCTGCTCGATACCCTAACCGAGCGCGAAGCGATCGATCTGCTTCGTTTCGTGATGGAGTTAGGCAAACTCGATGGGACGATGCTCGTCAAGAACGATGGATCGATTCGCGCGTGGGAATCTTTGGCGTGGTCCGACAAAGCCCATACGCTCTTCAATCGAACGAGCTTTGATTCCATCACGGGAGATCAATCGGTCTTTTCATGGCAACTTCACCCATCGTTGGTTTCCGGTGGAGTCCCTATGCAGGGTATGGCCAAATTCCGTCCACATCCGGGTGTTCCCGACCACACGTTCCTTCGAACCAAGGTCGTTTGTTCTCGAGCGGGCGAAGTTGCGATGGATCTGAGCGATCTTGCCAAAGGTGCGGTATCTTTCTGGATCAATGGCAAACCGGTTCCGGTTGAAGGGAACAAGCTGGTTGTCAATGTTCCCGAGGGAGAGCAGTTCTGGTTTGTAGGTGTGAATCGCGACATCGTCGGTGATGGCGCTGTGCGGATCCGGATTCTTGCTGATGAGACAACGGCCAAGCTCAATCCATAAGTTCGCTGAGATCGGACGCTTCGAAAACCTCAAAGATGTTCACTTGGACCGCTGTGCCCATCGTGCGAGAATACGGATCTTCGTAACTTGCAAGTTTTCGCGTTTCGGTTCTGGAATCGGTCGCAAGTTGAACTGATCTTGATTCCGCATTAGGTATTTTGCCATGATCCGAGTGGACGACGGGCCCAAACATCGCGAAACAAGGATGCAGTGTGATGACGCCTTTCACACGGAAGTCGGAAAAATCTTCAGCTCGCTGGGAAACCAAGAATTTTCCTCGACGAAGTAGCCAAATCGAGGAAAGGCAGGAACGGACAGCTTCAAGCGAACCCCGCATCCTCGTGATCGGCGCCGGAATGTCCGGCATTCTGTTGGTGATCAAGTTGCGAGAGGCGGGCTTCCACAACGTGACGGTATTCGAGAAGGGCTCAAAACCGGGTGGCACATGGCGAGACAACACTTACCCTGGGCTCAAGTGCGATGTCCCCGCTCACATGTTCACCTATTCATTTGCCCCCAATCCGGACTATTCGCATCGCTTTCCTCAGGGCAAGGAAATACAAGACTATTTGCTGAGGGTATTCCAGGAGCACGATGTCGGCTCGGCGGTAATCTTTAATCGAACGGTGGAGAGCTGCGTCTACGAAGATGGATTTTGGTATGTGCAAACCCAAGATGGCGATATTCAGCAGTTCGATGTCGTCATATCAGCTACTGGAATCCTACATACGCCGAAGTTGCCTGAAATCGAAGGGCGAGAGTCTTTTCGAGGAGTTGCGTTCCACACAGCTCGGTGGGACCACAGTATCCGCTTTGAAGGCAAAAAGATTGGTGTCATCGGAACCGGATCTACATCGGTGCAGTTGATTCCGGAGTTGGTGGCAATCGCCGAACATGTATCGTTGTTTCAACGCACTCCGCAATGGATCTTTCCCATGCCGAACAAGACCTATAGTTCGGAAGAGAAAGAGGCTGTCGCTCTCAAGCCCGGTCTCGCGAGAAGACTTCGCGAGCGGTACAGCAAGATTTTTCAATGGACATTCGCGAGAGCGGTCGTGGGTAATCGGTTTCTGCTATGGGGAATCGAAGCAATCTGCCGAAGAAATTTGCGAAGAAAGGTGGCCGATCCAGGTCTGCGAAAACGTTTGACCCCATCCTATCGAGCAGGTTGCAAGAGATTGATTTTCGCGAAAGGCTTTTATGAAGCAATCCAGCGCGATAACGCAACACTCGTCGATACGTCCGTCACCTGCATTGAGCCCAATGGCATACGGACGAGTGATGGTCGCCTCCACGAACTCGATATTCTGATTTATGCCACAGGCTTCGAAGCGCACAACTACATGCGTCCCATGGTGGTTCGCGGTCGAGACGGGGTCAGTTTGGATGATACCTGGGCCAATGGTGCGTTCGCTCATCGCTCGACATCGATTCCCGGATTTCCAAATTTCTTCATGTTGTTCGGTCCGCACAGTCCAATCGGGAATTACTCCGCTATCTCGGTCGCAGAGGTGCAATGCAATTACATTTTGCGACAGATGTGCTGGATGCGAGAGACGAATAATGATCTCATCGAAGCCGATCTTGATGCGACCAACCTGTTGCAGCAGAAGGTGAAGGAAGGACTCAGTAAAACAGTTTGGGTCTCTGGATGCGCTAGTTGGTATATGGATGACCGAGGCAACGTGCCGATGTGGCCGTGGACGTTCGAGCGTTTCGAATCAGAACTTTCGAAACTTCACACCGAAGAATTCCATATTTCGAAACGAAAGATCCATAAAGGTTTCCCAAATAGCTTTGTTGTCAGCGCATCCGCTTCGCCCGAACCAGTCGAGAAATTAAAATAGCTATACTCCATTCACGGAGATTCATTAGCTCTGATAACAATTGCACGATCCAGTGCGTGCGGTAAGGGTATTTCCCTGAACTCATGGGCCGGTCTCTGAATACTCGTTCGAGACTTCCGTTCTCATTTAAAGTCGAGATTCCCGTTATGAGTTGCTTAATTCGCCTTGCAGTCTTTTGCTCGATGCTTGTTTGTTTATCGGTCACCATGGGATTCAACGCACTTTGCCAGGATGTCGAGTGGCTCCCCAAGGTGACTACCCCACCTTCGAGCTATGCGTTAGAGCGTCCGGGTACTTTGGCTCCCCTCCTAGTCGCATCCGATGACGGCGATTCTTCTAGCGTCGATGTTCACTTGAGAAAGATTTCCGGTTGGACGCCCTGGTTAGTTCAACGCGAATTACTCAGAGAAAAGTGGTTTGAATTTCTCGGGCCGATGCCTGACCCGCGTCCGCCCGTCAAGCTCGAGGTGCTTTCGACCGAAACGCTGCTGGTTGCCAGAGCGGAGAGTGGAAATACTCCGAGTGCTGATGCGCCCAGTCAAGCAATTACCCGTCAGTTGGTGAGCTACGAGTGCGAGCCTGGGCTGTGGGTGGAGGGCTATCTTCTCTATCCCGCTTCCGCGCCACAAAGCATATCGGCTTTTCCTGCGATCGTTGCGCTCCATCCGACCACCAACGCATCGATCGATGAAATCGCTGGCGTCAGTGGCTCGGAGTCAGCAAAGACGGGATTAAAACTTGTCTCGCGAGGTTATGTCGTATTCTGCCCTCGATGCTTCCTTTGGCAGAATGCAACATCGCTGGATGATGCTGTCAGTCAACACCGAAAACGCCATCCAAACACGAAAGGGATGGCAAAGATGCTCTATGATGCGATGCGAGCAGTGGATGTCCTTGAGGCCATTCCGTATGTCGATCGGAAACGAATCGGCGCGATCGGGCATTCTCTCGGCGCAAAAGAAGTTCTGTATCTGATGGCGTTCGATGATCGAGTGCGAGCAGGGGTCGCAAGCGAAGGAGGCATTGCATTTCGTAGCACCAATTGGAACGCTCCCTGGTATCTCTCCACAGCCATTGATGACGAGGCATTCCCTCTCAATCATCATCAATTGCTAGGCATGATCGCGCCACGTCCCTTTCTTGTTCTTGGCGGTGAGTCCGGTCCAGGTGCCGCAGATGGAGATCGCAGTTGGACGCTGATCGAAGCGGCACTGCCCGTATGGAGGCTGTCGGGCAAGCCGATACGCTTGGGGTTGCTCAATCATCATGAGGGGCACAAGCTGTCGGATGCATCATTTGAAAAAATGGATGAATGGATGCGATGCTATTTGGCTTCGGAAAAGCCGAATCCCCGCTAGTCCAACATCGCGACGTCGGTCGATCCGAAAAACATCAGCCGCCTTGGCGTTAGCCCCGGTTGGTTGGAGTTTCGCATGGGCTGTCGGCTGAAAAATACTTGTTTGAACAAGTTATTCGCGGACGTTCATCTCGAGTAGCCAGCGATCGGATGATCGCGTGCTTTGGCAAGACAACTCGAGCACACCGAGTTCGGTGATCCGCGTGTGAAAAGTGACTGGCACCATTCCTTGGCCTGCTTCTTGTTTGGGCAACTCCACCTCCATGGGGGATGTCTCTTGAAGCTCCGCGTCGTCCCATCCCTTCAATGTGGTGCCGGGGCGATCGTCTTTCCTGATGGTGCTAGAGAAAAACCGGAATCGGGCGCGTTGACCGACCTGGATCCCAATCGGCCGACTCGGCACGTCGGTTTCCGTTCCTTCTTCCATTCCCTGTGGGGCGACGCACACCGCATGTAAGGGTCGTGGCATGCCGGGGATCGCTGGTCCTGAGCTTTCGATTCCCACGTAATAACTTCGAGCCGTCCCCCCGCGAATGCGCACCCCACCATGCCTGCGCGACCATGCATAGTACGCTGCACCACATGCGACCGCTTGGTCTAACTCTTCCACCCCACCTAGCACGCAGGGTGGTTCTCCCTTCGGATGCCAAGCAGCTAAAGTCTCGAGCATGCGCGTACGGAACGCCTCAGCATTGAAGACTCCGCCATTGAACAAAACATGGCTGACTTGAAACTCGCGATCGCTATTGAATACATCCTCTTGATGATCCATCAAAAACGAGGCCAGGTGCCGTGTGATCGCAGTATCCGATGCGAACTCCAACCCGAGTTCTTGAAAACCGCTCATCGCTGAGTCTTCCGGCCGGGCATCTAACGGAACACGCGGAAAGAAGCCGTCGACCAGCGCCCGCTCGACAGCAGATCGTTCCAGGGTGGCGGTGATCGAGCCGCCGATCAGTTTGCTCCCTCGCCCGAGAACGGTTAACGGATAGGAATCCGGAGGGGCGTGTCCAAGGAGCTTCTCTTTGGCCGTTCGACAGGAATGCCAAAGCGAAAGTGACTGCCAAGCGTTCAGCTTTGCTCCCTTCTGAGCAAACAGCTCGCTCGCCACATGAGCCAAGGCGAGATCCATGTTATCGCCCCCGATCAAGAGATGATTCCCTACCGCCAGACGGTTCAAGGTCATCTCGCCACTTGAGGCTTCGACCCTGACCAAGGTCAAGTCGGTTGTGCCACCGCCGACATCGCATACCAGGAGGATATCTCCTTCCCTCATCTCTTTACGCCATGTCGAGTGACGTGAATGCACCCAATTGTAGAGGGCTGCCTGCGGTTCCTCGAGGAAGACAAAATCATCGGGAAATCCTGCCGATATCGCTGCCTGTCGAGTCCAATCCCTGGCGGCTGCATCGAAAGATGCCGGTACTGTCAGAACGATCTGTTGCTCGCGAAACGGAGCATCGGGAAACTGCAGTTCCCAGGATGCTATCAGGTGCCTGAGGTACGCCGCGCTCGCCTCAACCGGTGAGATGAGTTCGATCTCAGCGTCGGACTGCCAGGGAAGAATCGGAGCCGTGCGATCGATCCCTTGGTGGCACAACCAGCTCTTGGCCGTCGCAACAACCCGTTCGGGTTGCTCGGCGGATATGCGGCGCGCGTACTCTCCAACCACTCCTCGATCATTATCGATGCCGGGCACGCTGAGGGCGGAATCCAGAGGCTTTTGCAAGTAGAAAAAAGAGGGTAGTCCCAGTCGCTTCTCCACCGTGCTGGGCGAGGTCAATTGCGGAATCGGCAAGACTCCGATCATCGCTTCCGACTCATCTACTGGAGCGAACGCCAATACGGAATTCGTCGTTCCTAAATCGATACCGATACAGAACTGTGCCGCCATCCTTGTTTATGCCTTCTATGCCTTTGATAGGGTAGGCCGGGTCTCGATCCCATGGTGGATGATCCGGAGAATACGTTCTCTTTCTTCACCCGATAGACCCATTCGCGGAGCCCGTACCCACTCGCGACCTAGACCACACTCCTGCA
>JAGWWZ010000069.1 GCA_018970165.1 Planctomycetota bacterium
TTGTAGCCTGTGCTACATTTGGAACAGGCGTGACAGACTGGTCTTTGCTTTCTTCGATCATTTGTTGAACCTTTGCGATATCGACGCGTTGCATGAGATGTTCGAACTTGGAAACTGAGGTGCCTTGAAGTGGCCGCTGACTGTCGGACCATGCTGTGATCTCCGACTGAAGCAATCGTCCACATCCGCTCGCCAACCTCGGCAAGACAGGTGCTAGGTAGACGCACAACTGACGAAAGAGATTAAGGACGACGGTACAGACTTCTTGCAGCCGAACCTGCTGGCTCGGGTCTTTCTTGAGGGTCCAAGGTGCGGTGTTTTCTACATAGGCGTTGGCTGAATCCGCAAGCTCCATGATGAGTCGCATGGCCCGCGAGTAATCGAGTTGATCATAGGCTTCGGCGATCTTGTCCCCCGCAGCCGCTGCAGCAGCGAAGAGACCGCCGTCATGCGGATACTCGGCGGCCAACCCGACCGCTTCCACAAATCGCGCGGTACGGCTTGCCAGATTCACGACTTTGCCGACCAAGTCAGAGTCGATCTTGTTCGCGAACTCGGTCAAATTCAAATCGATGTCATCGAGCCGCGGTCCAAGCTTGCTCGCGTAGTAATACCGCAGATAAGCAGGATCGAGATACTGCAAATACTTAGCCGCGCTGACTTGTGTCCCTTTGCTCTTGGACATCTTTTCGCGATCGACGGTCAAGAAGCCGTGGATATGCACAAAGGTCGGGAGCGAGAAACCTGACGCATGCAACACGCCCGGCCAGAACAAAGTGTGGAAGTAGGTAATGTCTTTGCCGATGAAGTGATGGATCTCGGTATCGCTGCTGCGCCACCAATCGTTGAGTGACTCGCCGTGTTGCTTGCACCATTGATGAGTCGATGCGATGTAGCCAATCGGTGCGTCGAACCATACGTACCAGTAGTTGCCTGGACTGTCGGGGATGGGAAACCCGAAGTAGGGGGCAGGTCGAGATACGTCCCAATCGCGCAGCGGCTTGCCGAGGAAGTGTCCTTTCAAGTAGTTTGCAACTTCGTCTTGGAGATGGTTCCCCGACTGAGTCCACGACTCCAAAAATGGATGCAAAGCTTCCAGTTGAACGAACAGGTGCTGCGCGGACCGCTTCTCAGGAGTCGCGCCACTGAGCGTGCTGACAGGATCGATCAGGTCGCTTGGTGAATAGGTCGCGCCGCACTTGCTGCAGTTGTCTCCATACTCGCCCGGCGACTTGCAAACCGGGCATGTACCCTTCACAAAACGATCGGCCAAGAACGTACCAGCGACGGGATCGAACAATTGCTCGACGGCGGCTTCGCGAATAAGCCCTTTGTCTCGCAGTTTGCCCCAGACTTCCTTGCAAAGCTCGAAGTTTTCCGGTGCATTGGTACTACCGTAATGATCGAACGCGATATCGAATCCTGCGAAGTCTTTTTCATGCGACGCCTGCATATCGGCGATCAACTCCGTCTCCGATCGCCCTTCCTGGCGGGCGCGGATCATGATCGCTGTGCCATGGGTGTCGTCGGCGCAAATAAAGACACAGCGTCGTCCCCGCAGCTTCTGAAACCGAACGAAGATATCGGTTTGGATGTACTCCACCAAATGGCCCAAATGAATATGGCCATTGGCGTACGGCAGAGCAGCCGTGACGAGCATGCTTTTTGACGTCATGAAGTTCCTGGTCGTTTGTGTCTGAGATCACCGATGGCTCGTGCCGGTTCGATCCATGCGAATTCCAGGGTTACAGCCCAGCGGCCAACAAGTCACCGGCGACTAAGTTTACGGTTGATCGCAACTTTCGGTAGTCCTGTCCGGGTTCGCGACTTTTTGTACGAAAACTTTACCAATCGCAGGGAATCGACGTGTAGGCGATCGCGCCATCACGCCACGACTGAAAGACATATTCCGCCCGAGGAAGTTCGCTTTCGACCCGCGCAAGCCATGAAGGAAGCGTTCCACGGTTCAGGTGGACCGTGCAGGCAGTGGCTAGGGCGTCGGCATCCGATGCACTGGCCGTGATGACGGTGGCCATGCTGGATTGCTCCAGACCTCGCCTCTGCAAGGGATCCACAATGTGGCTCGTACGCCGGTCGTTGCTCTCAGAAGTTCCACTGCTTGGAGAAGCATGATCACGGTATCGCTGGAATTGATCGCCACTGGTCGCAATCCCACAACGCGACAAGCGAAGACGCTTGAGCTCGCGCTGGGGATCCGTCAAGTCACCTACCGACACCGGCCAGCCTACCCGAGAGTCGGTTGGATCTTTAGAAGGTATACCTTCGCCGATCAGCATATTTCCGGAAGCATTGATCAGGAATGGATCGATCCCGATTGCCCGCAATTGTTCTCCGATTCGGTCGACGACAAAACCTTTTCCGATCGCGCCAAAGTCCAATATCACACCGGGGCGTTGCAGTCGAACTCGCCGTTCGTTTCGATCCAACTCGACATGCTCCCAGCCGCAACGAGCTCGCGCTTCTTGCCAAGCGCTCTCGGGAAACTCCTTGCGAGACCGACGCATGCGTGTCAGCGCTCCGAGCGCGGCATCAAACGCACCCTCACTCAAGCGATGCCAACGATCGCACTCGAGCAACATCCTCCATAGTGATTCCGAAACAGACACCCACGCTCCCGTCGATGCATCGCGACAAAACTGCATGCACTCGCTGTCTTGTTGATAATCGCTCAAAACATCGACCCACGCATCCGCGCACGATTGAGCTACCTCTGCAACGGCCTGTTCGTTTCCGCTTCTGCCGCCGATCCAGCGGATTTCGATCAATGAACCCATCGATGGAATGGAGATCCGGTATCCGGAGTCCTCTTCCGAATCGGCACGCAAAAATCGTTCAGGCGACCACATTCCCAAAATCGTCCCCGCGCATCCAAGCGATGCGATTCCCCGGAGCGTTATCCCCCGAATCGCCTGTCGGCGCGAAATCAATGTGGATGCTTCTTGTGTATTTGACATGCTGAGGGATATACGTTTGCGAGGGGCTGCTGTTTTCCCGTTCCCGATCCAACAAACATAGAATTCTTTGGAAAACTCGATTATCTTGGAAAGCGTCTTCAGAAGATAGTCCTCAAACCACCCGCATCATCGGCCCGTATGCCTCAAACTTGCTCCGAGTCGGTTGAACGTCCCTCTGTGGGAGTGGAGAACCCAAGTGTGAGAAACCCGCGAGGAAGGATCCGGTGGCGCTGCTGCGTCTTGATGCTTGCGATACTCGTCTTGCTCAAGCCGATACTGTGTTGCGCGATCGGGAGTGCTCAGGAACCGAACCCGGGCGAGATACCCTCGTCGAAAATCTTCGATGGCTCTCCCACGGTTCCTGGCCAAGTTCCGACTCCTACCCCGGGCGAAGGAACACCGCCGGATCCTAACTCCGATCCCAATGCTATGAAGAAAGCGGAGGGATCCGAAAAGGTTCCTGAGATTCCGACGGTGAAGCGACCCACCACTCCCGATGAGCCGCCGGATAAGCGAGAGTTCGATGTTCGCCCCGACGAAGACGGGATGGTTCAATTCCAGTTCCGCAATCAAGCGTGGCCCGACATTTTGAAATGGCTTGCCGAAGTATCCAACATGACGTTGGACTGGCAGGAGTTGCCAGCGGATTTTTTGAATATCTCAACCCGTCGCAAACATACTCTCGAAGAGACCCGCGATTTGATCAATCGCCACCTGCTCGCGCGAGGCTTCACGATGCTCGAGTTCGAGAGCACGATTTTGGTCACTAAGACAAAAGGCATCAACGTATCCCTTGTACCCAAGGTCGACACGACACGACTCACCGGACTTCCTCCAAATCGATTTGTTCGCATCTCTATTCCGCTACGATCGCTGGTTGCGTCTGAGGTGCTTGATGAGCTGAAAGTATTGATCAGTGCGAATGGTTCTTTAAGCGCTTTATCGTCCACGAATCGTCTGGAGGCCATGGACTCCGCGAGCAATTTGATGGAACTGCTCTATGTGCTGCAGGATGAACAGTCTGCCGAGGCCCTCGATAATCTTGCGCGCGAGTTTGAATTGCAGTACGTGCGCGCATCGGATGCTCGCGACCAACTGATGAATTTTCTCAAGCTAGAAACCAAATCTCCGAAGCCTGCGGCTATGCCGGAAGATATGGATCCGATACAGCAGCAAATGTTGATGCAACAACAGCAACAGCAGATGATGCAGCAACAGCAAGCCCAGCAGGCGGAGCAACAAATCGGTAAACCTAAAAAGGAAAAGCAACCCGTCCTCCTGGTCGCCAACGTTCGACGCAACAGCTTGATCGTCCACGCGCCCGCAGACCAGATGGCAATCATCGCGACATTCGTCAAACGAATCGATGTCCCAGGCGCCTCGGAGAATCTGAATGTTCTCAATACGCGTATGAAGGTCTATCGCCTCGCCGCGTTAGATCCGAAGAAACTGGTTGCGTCTCTGCTTGCACTCGATGCCCTGGAGCCCACGACGAAACTCGAGATCGACGAGAAGAACAAGGCGATCATCGCGTATGCATCGCTTTCGGACCAATTGGTCATTCAGCAAACGATTCAGCGTTTGGATGGATCAGCTCGCGAGTTCGATGTCATTCAGCTTCGTCGCCTTCGAGCCGAAGATGTCGCAGGCACTGTCCGAACGCTTTTGGGTATCGACAAAGACAAGAAGGAATCTCCTCAGCGGCGCAACTATTTCTTCTACGACCCGTTGCAAATGAATAACAAGAAGGAGACTCAGGAAGATCAACTGCGCGTCGGCGCTAATGTTCAGAATAATCAACTGTTGATTTGGGCCAACGAAATGGAGCGAGAGGAAATTCACAAGCTGTTGGCCAAGCTTGGGGAAACGCCGACTCGTCCTCAAGACCGAAGTCGCACCCGAGTGATCGACGCGAACCGATCTCGAGACACCCTGGATTATCTGAGGAAACTGGAAGGTATTTGGAAACGTGAGTCGAGCAACCCATTGATTCTGCCCGATGAGTCCTCGTTCGACCCGGTCGATAACGTCAGTCCGCTCAGGGATCAGGATGACGAGGACGTGCCCAAACCGCTTCCGCCAGGGGCGGCGTTGCCTAATGATGTTTCCGCGAAGATGCAGCACAACGCATCTAGCGATTCGAGGACTTTCGTTCGCGCGATCTACACCCAAGACAGCAGCGATGGAAAGACGAAAAGTGCGGACAATCCCATTCGTATTCGAATGGATGCCGATGGGAACATCGTCTTGGAGAGCGAAGATCTTGAGGCGCTCGATCGGCTCGAACAAATGATGCTCGACCGGGCCCCTCCATCGCGGAAGCATGTGGTGTTCTCGATCCGTCACGCGAGACCCAGTTGGATCAAACTGAATCTCGAAGACTACTTCAAGGAAGACAAAAAAGAAAAGCAAAATGATGGCCGCGATATGTTCTTCAGCTATATCTTCGACCTGGAACCGCCAGAGAAAGAGGATGACAGCCCGCAATTGGGCCGGCGCCGGAAACTCCGGTTCATCTCTGACAACGACACCAAATCACTCGTGGTCATCGGTGCCGACTCGGGGCAACGGGAAACGATTACTCGGTTGATCAAACTGTGGGATGTCCCTCCCGCTGAAGATAAACGCACGCTCCGATACACCAATATCGTCAAAGTAGAACACTCCAAGGCCGACTCTATTGCAGAAGCCATCAAGGATGCGTTTCGGGACTTGCTCAGTTCCAATGACAAGGCGCTCGAGCGGCCGAGTCCCGATGCGAACAAGGAAAAGAAGCGAGAGGATTCCGATGGAGATGTAGCCGCGGGTGGCGGAATGAGCTTCACATTCTCCGGTCGACTTTCGCTGGGAGTCGATCGAGTGACCAACTCCATCATTGTTTCCGCTAAGGGAGAGGATCTGTTGGATCTGGTCACCAAGTTGATTGCGGATCTCGATGAAGCCGCCATGCCGAACGGGATGGTGCAGAGCATTCAACTCAATGGAGCCAATCCCAAGGCGATCGAAAAGGCACTGAAGAATATTATTCGGAACGAGCAAAAGCAGTCGAAAGACAATCGACTGCAAGGGCAGGATCCCAGCAACCCGAATCCGAACTATCCGAACGCTACGATCTCACCTTACAGCGGTCGCGTTATGCAGAACGACTCGGAAGGCGAGAGCGACCGATAACAAACACTTTCGTGGTGGCTCATTTGCGATGTTTCTCTAGAATAGGCCGTCGCACTTCGGCGCATCGAATTGTTATGCGCTGCAAAATCCGTTCTGAGGATCATTAGCCGCTAGGCGTTAGCTGCGGGTGCCTGTTTGTTCGTAGTACCGGTTTCAACCGGCGGCTGTTTGGCTTCATCGCCGCTGGGCGTTAGCTGCGGTTTCCTCCGTTTTCGGGTAGGCTCTAAATGAGAATAGCGTTCCCGTCGGAGCCTCCCTCCTCCCACTGGCGACGCACTTCGCGCAAACCATAAGCGCACAGATCGAATTGTTCGCTGAGGCGATGGAGCAGTTCCGAGGGTACTTCGTCATTCTCCTCGTCTTCGATCTCGCTGGCGATTTCGTAGGCGAGTTTTCCCTGCTGGCAGTAGCTGACGAATTGATCGCTTTTGGTCGAACCTTGCAGGCTTCGCAGGGACTCCGGATACAGTCCGGTCCAGAAGAGAGTAAAGTCGCCGATATGTCGATGCACTTCGCGTCGAGCCAAGCCGATTCGCTGCTGGGCTTCGGTCATCATGGTGACCACCTCGGTTGCGGGGCGGCCATTGAGTTTGCGAATCCGCAACATCGCATCGGTTTTGGTGAATCGAACCAGAAGTTGGCTGATGTATTGAACCAGTTGCGTATCGGCGACCCCGAGTTGCGTGAAGAATGTGTACTCGGACAATCCCGAAAAGTACTTTTCAAGGACCCCGGACGGTCCCGAAGAATGGCTAAATGTCATCGATTCAGCTCCTCGTTCCAGGCAATCGTAAATCCAGAAACTCCTGACGTTTGGCAAGCTGAGATGTTCCGCTCACCTCTTTTTAAAATATTTGTCACGATTGTGCGGAGTCAAGATTAACTTTGTTGCTTTCCTGATTTTTGCATCAATTTATCTAATTGCAATCTGTGCGAGCCCACGCCGTCCCTGGTAAAGATGTCCAGGGACACACACTGCACGTCTCGGCATGGTGGGGGGCGGGGACACACACAGGGGGTGCGGGGACACACACAGTGCGGATCGGTTCTCAGGTTCATGGCGGGAAAGTGTGTGTCCCCAAGCTTCATCCCCAAGCTTCACCTCCGTCTTATGTCAAAAAGCATGCAATCACGGATCACAGGGATGAAGTGTGTGTCCCGAGGGCTTTGAGACAGCCGAGTAGCTCCTAGTTTTCGGACAGGCTCTTGGCAATATCGACAGCTTGGTAGAATCCTTTTGACAGGATCACCACCCAGTGCATAAACTGAATGCACACACAACGCTTCAGGCTTTACATTTTCGCGACATTTCCTTTTGCCATTTCGTCGTTATGCAATTCCTAGAGCCAACGTTGTTTACCCCCCCCAATACCCAGGCCGACATCACGGACGAGGAATTGGTTGCACGCTACCAAGCCCATCGAGACGCGTCCGATTTCGAGAAGCTGGTCCGGCGCTACGAACGGGAACTGTACACGTTTCTCCGTCGTTTCTTGGGAAATTCCCAGCACGCAGAGGATGTGTTTCAGGGGACATTTCTAAGTGTGCATCTGCGAATTGAACAGTTTGAACCGGGAAAGCGATTTCGCCCGTGGCTTTACGCGATCGCCAGCAACAAGGCGATTGACTTTATGCGCCGAAACAAACGGCATCAGCTTGCCAGTCTCGACCAAGGTTCCAAGCCTGGGGAATCGGACGAATCCATGGTCCAACGACTATCGAGTACGGAAGTCGGTCCGGAGCAACGGGCGATAGTCAATGAGACCGCTTCTCGGATGCGGGCGGCAGTTCAACAACTCAGCGAGCCGACCCAGCAGTTGATCCAACTCGCCTTCTACCAGGGGCTCAAGTATGCGGATATCGCAGAAATCTTGGAGATACCGATTGGCACAGTAAAGAGTCGGGTTTTCACCGCGATGCGCAAACTCAATGAGATCTGGTTGCGTATGCAAGAAGAGAATCGGTCGAACCCGACCTAGATCTACAGCACGGTTTGTTTTTTCGCTCGTTCTCGTCCCACACGTACTATGTTCGGCGAATCGCCTGAATTTTCCGACGAAACATTGCTTGGGTACTTACTCGGCGGGTTGCCCGACGAGGAGATCGCCCGAGTTTCCCATGCGCTTCAAGCGTCCGAGTCGTTGCGTCAACGTCTGTACGATCTGAAAGTCTTGCTGGAACCACTCCAAGCTAGCGAAGAAGTCTTCGAGCCTCGAGCCGATTTAGTGGGAGATACGTTATCCCAGGTCGCTGAGCAGGAAACCGAGTCGAAGGTGGTACGAGCGGATTCCCCTGCCAAGGAATTGTCGGATCGGAAATCATTCGATTGGTCGGAGGTTCCTGTCCCCACGCGTATTGCCTGGATGGATAGCTTGGTGACGATAACAGCGGGGATCATCTTTTTGTCGATCCTGTTGCCGACGGTTTGGCATTGGCGCGAGGCCGCTCGCCAATTCGCTTGTGCGGAGAACCTTCGAAACGTCGGATTTGGCTTACTGTCCTACGTCAACTTCTCTCCATCGCGAGAGATCCCCCCGATTGATACCATCGGTCCCAAAGCTTTCGCGGGCATGTATGCAATCCACCTCAAAGACCGTGGTTTGCTGGAATCATCTCGATGGGTCCACTGCCCATCCAATCCTTCGATATCTCTGCAGGGTTACATTCCCACCAGCGAACAGTTCTTGGCCGCAACTCCTGAACAACAAAACGTTCTCAGCTATGTTGTCGGAGGCAATTACGCCTACAACCTAGGTGTATGGATCGATGGAAAGTATCGTACGCCTCGGCTTGACGCCCCTGTTCGATTTGCAGTTCTCGGGGATATGTGGCCATCCAATAATGGAGTCGTCGAGGAATTTCGCGAACCGCCAATGCTGCACGGCGATCGTGCGGCCAACATGCTCTATAGCGATGGCAGTATTCGATTGATTCGCCTCCCTTCGGCTTCAGACAGCGGTTTTTTCTCTGCCGCTTCGATCGACAATCCATTTCTAAATCGAGAGATGGAACAAGGGGTCGGAATCGGAATTCATGATGCCTGTGTGGCGCCAAGCTATTGGCGGCCTGCAATCTCGGTTGATTCTCGCCAGTAGAGAGACTTTCCCTAGTTGTCATAATCGTTCGAGCAAATACGTTCGATCTACGCTGGGCGGATCCCAGAAGTTGACCCAACTGGTCTGCTATCTACAATGCAGTCTCCGATCGATTCTGAACTGAGGATCTCCTGCCATGCCACGTTGGTTAGCCGCTATTCCTGTCTACAATGAGGTCTCCTCGGTCCAGGGCGTTCTGGACGAAGTGATCAAGTACGCGCCCAATGTTTTGGCAGTGGACGATGGCTCCAGCGATGGGACATCCGAATTGCTGGATCGCCGCGAAGATGTCACAGTACTTCATCATCCCAAGAACCTTGGCTACGGCGCCGCCCTGAGAACCGCGTTTCAATACGCCATCGACGAGGGTTATGAAATCCTTGTCACCCTGGACTGTGACGGGCAACATCAACCCAAACGAATCCCGCGTTTCGTGACCGCTTGCAAAAATGCAGACATTGTCTCTGGTTCCCGTTACTTGAAGACCTATGAAGGGGACAGCGCCCCGCCCCAGGAGCGTTTGTTCATCAACAGAACCATCACCAAACGGCTCAACGACGAGTTCGCATGGAACTTGACCGATACATTTTGCGGCTTCAAAGCCTATCGCGTATCGGCTTTGGAACAGTTACGCATCACCGTGGATGGTTATGCGATGCCTTTAGAACTCTGGGCACAGGCCGCCTTTCTCGGAATGCGGATCATTGAAATCCCGGTTCCACTGATCTACCTCGATTTGTCCAGATCGTTCGGTGGATCGTTGGATGATGGTCGCATTCGATTGCAACACTACAACTCTGTGATCGACAGCAGCATTCGCGCGATGCTCGATCGAGGTTACGTCCTACCCACCCCGGCATCCGCATGTCGGGGAGAGTGTTGCTAGTGACCGGAATGGTCCGCAGTCGCGTGGAACCAACTCGGGCACCTCGAGGCAACAACCTCGCAACCATTGTTCCCGATCGCAATTCTCTCTCGGATTTGATTTTCGCCAACCGCGATTACTGGACTTCTGGGTGCGCTCCTTCGTGGATGCAAGATTTGCGCGTTTCCGCTCGACAACAATTGGCGGTGGTCGCTCGTCAACATACTCGTTCCTATCTTTCAGGTCAGTTGTTGCCTTTTCCCGACTTGTCGGAGGATGGCCCTTGGATCGTCGGTGGCCACCAACCCGAACTGTTTCATCCGGGTGTCTGGTTCAAAAATATGTTGATCGATCGGCTAGCCAAGGAAACGTGCGGCTTCGGAATCCACTCGATCATCGATCATGACTTGGCCCGAGCAACCGCCCTTCGCGTTCCGGCTCGCGATAGGGAACGCAGCCTCGCTCATGCTTCGATGATTCCCCTTCCGTTACAACGCCCTGCATCCAGCGATGCGTTGCTCCCATGGAATGCTTGGGGAATCGATCGATCTCGGATTCCATCGACCATTCGAGAAATCGAACAAGCTCTTCGTTCCGTTGGGATTTCCCAACCGATGGTGCGGGAATACTTGGAGGAACTTGGTTCATATTCGCCTGACATCAATGCAGCGATCGGTTTGTCTCAAGTTCGACATCGGATGGAACGCCGGAACGGAATTGGCAACTGGGAATTCCCGATGTCCGCACTGTGCCGCTCCGATGCTTGGTTGACCTTTGTTCAATATTGCATATCGCACGCGAATGAATTGAATTCATCCTACAACGCGTGCCTTGATGAATATCGAGAGCGCGAGGGGGTCCGCAATCCGACACAACCTGTTCCTCGTTTGGGGCAACAAAGAGAGTGGATTGAATTGCCATTTTGGATTCGATTGCCCGGTCAGTATGCTCGCCGCCGCATGTGGGTATCCCATACGTCGTCTCAGTGTCGCATCGCTCCTGAGCCGAGCGATGATGGGCCGGTACTGAGATGGGATGGCGATGTTTCGCAATCGCGATGGCTCGTTTGGCCCCGTGCACTCATGACAACCTTGTTTCTGCGAGTCTTTATCGCCGACCTATTTGTGCACGGTATTGGAGGTGGACAGTACGATCGCCTGACCGATGCGATCATCGAGCGATTCCTTCGTATCCAACCTCCGAAATTTGTGACTTGCACGGCAACGCTCTGGCTTCCGTTCCCGGGGATGGATATCGCAGTGGAACGGCGACTGCTTGACGAATCGAAGATGCTCGAACGGGAACGACAATGCCTTCGCTCGGCACCGCAGCAGGCGCTAGACCTACTGAATCCCCATCAGAAGGAACTTGCCCAGGAACATCAAAGACTCTTAGCTCAGATTCCACCTCGCGGTCACAGGAAAACTTGGCATCGCGAGATGAAGGCACTCAAGCAAAAGATTGTCTCAGCTATCGAAATCCCCAGTCGAAACTGGGCGGCTCGCAAGGCTGAGTTCGACGCCAGGGCGCTCGAACATCGAGTCCTGCATTCGCGTGAATTCTCGTACGTCTTATTCGAAGAACGAGATATTTTGGACCGATTGTCGAAGCTTGCCGAGAGCTAGCTTTCAAACTGCGAAAACCGGGCGACTTGGAGAGCCTGTAATCATCCAAGTGTCTTTTCCGATCAAAGGGTTTGGCCAGAAATGCCGATGGAGGAATAGGCGATGGCGCCGTGCTTTGGGTGCGGGTGCCTCGGATGGATGTGTGCTGAAAAAGAACTCCGCGTGACGAGGTTGGGGAACACATGCGAAGACAGGGCAAAAGCTGGATGCCAAGGGCGTTGGTCGCGGGTTCGGTATGCCTGGGGATCATGGCATGCTTCACCCCCGCAATTTTGAATGAAAGGGCCTCGGCAACCACGCCCGTGGCAAGCACACCCGTGGCAAGCACATGGGCGCAAAAAATGTTTGCGACCACTCATCACGACTTTGGAACCGTCAGCCGCAATGCCAAAACGGAATACGCCTTCGTTCTCGAGAACTGCTACGAAGAGGATGTTCATATCGCCGGCGTACGGAGCAGTTGCGGTTGCACGACCCCCGTGGTCACCAAATCCACCCTCAAGTCGTGGGAGAAGGGTGAGATCCTTGCGAAGTTCAACACCCGCACCTTCCTAGGCACCAAGAGTGCCATGATCACGGTCATCATCGATCGACCATACTACGCCGAAGTCCAACTGACTGTCGGGGGGACGATTCGTTCCGACATCACCGTCGAACCGGGAGAAGTCAAATTCGGAGATACCGAAGTTGGAGTGGGAAAAAACATCGATCTGCAAATTCACTACACGGGACAGAAGGATTGGAAGATTGTCGATGTTCGAGGCGATTCCGATGCCTTAGAAGTTCGACTCGATCCACCCGCTCGGCAATCCGGTTTCGTCGCTTACAACATGCATATCAAGTTGAAGTCGACCGTTCCAGTCGGCGAATTACAAGACGAGTTGATCGTAGTCACGAACGATACCAACGAATCGGAGAGTCAGTTTCGCTTGCCGATTTCAGCACGGATCCTGCCGCCAGTGACGGTTTCTCCAGAACAGATTCTGCTCGGGGATCTTAAGAAGGGGGACTCCAAACAGCAACGGTTGGTGGTTAAGTCCAAGAAACCCTTCTCGATCAGCAAGATTGATTGCGACGACAAACGCTTTGAGTTCACACTTCCGGAAGGGGAAAAGCCTGTGCACGTGCTGCAGTTCACTTTTCGAGGTGAATACGACACACCAGAGGGACAAAGCGTGCATCAAAAGGTACGGATTGAAACCAGCACCGGGGATACGGTGGAAACGACCGTCATGGGACGAGTTGTCGAATAATTTCCTGGTGGCCCTTCCTGTTTCTACATGCGTGCGAAACTTGGGTTGTCGCCAAGCACGCTGGCTTGGACTAGCGTTGCGGTTATGTTTCATTCATCCCTGCATCTAAATTCCCTAGCGTTACTGCGGATCCAAAATCGCCTGGATACTGAGATCCAGGCTGGCGAAATTCCGCCCCGAGGATAGGTGGTCCGCGGCCCGATTTTGGCCTGCTTTTTCCGGTAGATTCTTAGCTTTATCGCTTTTTCGCCAGGGCAGGGACAACGCGCCCGTCTATTCGTATCCCTGCGTACCCGATAGCCCTTTAAATTGCCCAAAAAATATTGAATTGGGTAGACACCCAAATACGCTAGGACTTGATTCATCGATTTCTCCTCCATTCGATTTTCCAGGGAATGGGAGGGATTTCCGGGGATTCTTTGCTCAAGCCTGCCTCTGTTAATACTATGAGTTTTCGACCGAATGAAAGCAGCGAAGTCGCACGCCAAAAGGAGGCGATTAACAAAACAGGGAGGCGCGAATCCCATTCCGCTCAAAGGATCGTCGGCTGAATCCAGCAGGATTGCGCCGGAGCAACTGCACGCTTTCGACTCGCGTTTACATGGTTGGCCTCTCGTGGTTGCATTCCTAGCGATCGCATTGGTCACTCTCGTCTTGTACGGCGGTACGTTTTCTGAGTTGGAGTATCAATGGCGGACGGAGGCCGATTACTCGCATGGTTATCTGATCCCGATCCTAAGTGCGGGTCTGTTGTACGCTCGACGGGAGTTCTTTCCAGGGTTCGGGCAAAGATTCCATTGGCTGGGGGTGGGATTACTCGTTTTTGCCGTCATCCTTCGAACGGTGGGTCGGCTTTTCTTCATGGAGTTTCTTGAGGGTTGGTCGATTGTGCCATGGTTGGCTGGCTGCTTGACGTTGTTGGCGGGTGTGCGAGTCCTTACCTGGGCTCTTCCTGCATTGGCCTTTCTTCTGTTCATGGTTCCTCTGCCCTATCAAATCGAAAACCTCTTGAGCTGGAAGCTTCAGTCGCTGGTGACATTTTTGTCCGCGACGATCTTGAGGATTCTTGGTTTTCCAGCAATCGCTGAAGGGAACACGATTTGGATGGAGCAGTCGCAGATGTTGGTGGAGGAAGCCTGTTCGGGTCTTCGAATATTCGTCGGCATGGCAGCATTCGCATTCTTTTGGGCCACCCTCATTCGCCGGGCTTGGGTGGACAAGCTCATTGTGCTCGCGTCCATCATTCCGTTATCCATCGTCGCCAATACGGTACGAAGCGTGGTCATTTGCATTTCATACTACTGGTTTGATGGTCGGTTTGCATCGCAGGTGCATGACTGGGCTGGGATCCTGATGATTGTTTTAGCAGCCGCGATGGTGTGGCTGGTGAAAGAGTATTGGGAGCGTTTGTACCGACCTGTTTGGGTTTCTACACCAGCCGATCTCCTGAAGAGGAGCTGATTCGGAGATTGGATCGATTTGATTTGTGTGCTTCGTATTTTGTCATTCCAACTTTCTGAATTAGATATTCATGAGTCGTTTAATCGCAAAACCAGCAGACTCGGGAAGTAAAGATCCTTGGCAGGAACTACCGTTTGATCCTTGGTTGATTACAGCTACCCTTCGTCGCAATTGGCCATGGGCAGCCCCCTTGGGCGTTTTATTGGGAGTCTTGGTCTCGGGTTTCGTCTACATGGCGTTCGAGCCTGAGTATCTCGCGTCCCATCTTCTGGAGGCGAACCGCGATTTCGTCGTTTTCCAGGGTGTGATGCAAGGTCCCTCGGAGCTGATCCAAAATGAAAGGCCGCTGATTGAAAATCACTTGGTCCTCTCCCCGGTCCTCTCGGATTCCAAGGTATGCGAAGCCCCTAGCCTCAGAGATGTTCATACTCGCGAACTGAATATACGAAGAAATCTAAGCATTACCGATGCAGGTTCACGCACGTTGATGCGAATCTCTTATCGCGATACCGATCCGGTAGCCGCTGCGGCTGTTTGCAATGCGATCGTCAGGTCCTATTTGCAGCAACGTCAACGGTTCGATGACCGTCGCATCTCGGATCTCGAGGGATGGTTGCAACCTGCGTTGAAGCTTTGGCAAGACGAAGTCGAACAGCATCGGGAACGAATCATCAGTTTGAGCAAGCAGGCGAAGGGATTCGATCCTTTTCAAGAAACAACGCGGCTCAACAGCGACACGACCTACCTCACCAACCTTCGCGACGAATTGAGCACCCTGCGTTCCACAGAGGCAGTTCTCGAGGCGGAACTGCTGATGCTCAAGGATGCGCAGGCGCGCACGGATCTGGCGTTGCCGTTTGATATCGATCCTGTGGAGTTCGATGAATTGATTGAAGAGCATGAAGAGGTTGCAAGCATCATGCAACTTATCGAGGAGAAGAACGAGGAGATGAGAATGATGGAGCGATCCGACCTCGTACGGACTCGCCAAGGATGGTATGAGGGCTTAAAGGAGGAAGCTGCGAAGCTTGAAACCGAATTGACGGCGACCAAAGTAGCGGTTCGGCCCGAGGTACTAGCGAAGTGGAAAGAGTCTGCTGTGGTTACGAAGACCGCTGAATTGACTCGGACTCGAACTCGCCGTGAGGTCATTGAAGGGAATTACAAAGCCGAGGAAGACCGATTATCGAATTACGCGGGCGAGACCGCCGAGCTCTACTTTGCACAGCAAAAGTATCTACAGGCTCGCAACATCCTCGAGCGACTCAATGAGCGAACAGCCTCCCTTCGCACCGAACGGCAGAAGAGCAGCACGATTCAAACGCTTGCTGAGGCAACGCCACCGACCGTTCCGATCGAGGCTATTCCCTGGAAAAAGATCATTCTTTTCGCCCTGGTTTCGTTCGCCGTCCCCTTTGGTTTAGCCTTTATTTGGGAATTGCAGTCCAAACGCATCTCCTACGCTGAGATCCTCGAGCATGGGAAAGAGATCCCTGTCTTGGGCGAAGTTGCAAAGCTTCCCAACCGCTCGATATCGAGCCGGAAGCAGCGGGTCTACGATGAGAGCATCGAGAGCTTGCGAGCCAATTTTCTGTTCACCCAAGCAGAAAGTTTTCAAACATTAGTGATCGCCAGCAGTATGCCGCGGGAGGGCAAAAGCACTCTCGCATCGCATCTCGCTCTTTCATTCTCTCGATTGAGCGATCGTCCGGTCCTCTTGATCGATGCCGATTTGCGCAGTCCCGACCAACATCATCTGTTTGGTCTGCAGATGAATGAGGGGTTGGCCGGTGTCCTGAAAGGGAGCACCCCGCTTGCTGAAGCTATCGATCGAAGCCTAGGAGAACAGTTGCATGTTCTGACGGCCGGACAGGTGCGAAAAGATTTCTACCGATGGATGTCTCCGGAGCGAATTCGCGATCTGTTGCGCGAAGTCAAGGAGCATTATCAGTACATCATCATCGACACGGCACCAGTTCTCGCAGCAAGTGAAACATTAGCCTTTGCCTCCGCAGCAGATGGCACCCTACTGTGCACGATGCGCGATGTGAGTCGCCAGGACCATCTTCAGCGTTGCGTGCGTCGATTGGAGGTCTCCGGAGCAAAGATCCTCGGCACTGTCTTCAGTGGGATTCCCATGCGGCAGTACTACTACCGATACGGCGACTATCGCTATTCCGATGCGCTCGATCAAGAGCCAACCTCCAAGGGTGTTAATCCATCTTGATCAAGTATGCGAAGAACAAGTCGACCTTCATTGCGAGGAGGCATGAGTGGGCATGAAAACGCGAGATAGCTCGGAATCACTGGATGTATCGCCGCGCGCCCCATCCGTGGATAAGAACCCAGAGCGGGTTGACATGCGGGAGCTTCTGGATGTCTATCAATCCAGAGATCGCCAAGTTCAATCCAAGATTCGCTGGGAATGGAATTTTCCTCTTCTGGCGATCACAGTTGCCGTCGCATTAATTCTGTTTACCACTGCGGTTTTCGTCCATGCGATACAGGCTCGCCGCGTTGCGGAGGGACTCTCCAACAACGCCAAGAGAGCGATGGCCAAGCAGGATTATGCTACTGAAATCAAATGGTTGAACCAGTTGGTAGCCTTTGATTTTCGCTATGACCGCGCGATCGAGCGTTTAGCTATCGCAACCAATCAAACGATCGAATCTCCCGGAGACATTGAAAACGCCCGGCGATCTCTGATCCGAGCTATGGCGACGTTGAATGAATCGGACGATCAAGAACGCCTATCACATCTTCGAAGATTGCTTATAGAGCGACTGCTTGAAATGCCAGCCACCTGGGCATCAGAAGCCGAGAAGCAGACGCTCTTGTTGTCGGCAAACGCAGACGACAAGGAAGCGTTGCGATGGTTGGCTCTGAGTCTTTTCATGCAGTTCGAGAACGGGGAATTTCGCACGCGAGATAGAAACCGCTACGACAAAAATAAGGACTACTGGTCCTGGATGGCCAGCCAGCCTATCGGTCAAGTTCTCGAGTTCGCAGCGGAGGCCAAGCCGGAATCGAACGACTTGAAAATTGCACTCCTGAGCGTTTATCTCGAACATCCGGAACTCTTTGGTATCCCTGTCGATGACCGATTGCTAAGCCAATTCGTTGAGAAAGCTAAACGTGTCATCGATGTCCTCCAGACGCATGGAGACGGCAAAGCTCAGTGGGCTTGTTTCACGTTTTCTGAGAAGATCGACAAGCAGACAGCGGAAAATATGCTGACATCGATTTCATCGAATGCTGTAGATCGACTCCGTGCCTCTACACACCTCGACGATCCAAAGAATGAGCGTGCAAAAGGTTCCACGACACAATTTTGGGACGTTACGATCGTATTGGCCCGAGCTGGCAAATTGGAAGCAGCGGGCAATACGGATGAGTCGGACGCACTCTATCGCGAGTTGATCAAATTTGACAAGACCAAGATCCCAGAAGCCCAGCGAGCGCAGGTATTTTTGCAGCTAGGTCGATCCCTCTGGAAACGAGGGAGAGTGGACTCGGCATTTCAGGTCCTTCGCACAGGATGTGAGGAAGCTCATCCCAGCAGTGCTCTGGAGCTTTGGGAATTGCTCGCGGTGATCGAGTGTGAAGATGGGGATAGCGAGAGAGCCGAGACGGCGATCGCGGACCTCGAGCGGGCAGTTCAGCGGGCTCGCGAGTTCTATCTGTCGTTCCCGGTGCGAGATGCTCTTCGCGAAAAAGAGTTGCAGCGACTGGCCCAAGTCCGCTGGCATGCTGCTCTCCTGAGATCCGGACAAAACCTCAAGCTCCATCCGACTTGGGAGACGATCTCTGGACTTGTGGAGTTGCTGCAATCGCAGCAGGACATCCCTGGTAATCTTCGTGGGCAAGCGGGTCTGCTCCTTGCAAATGCATACGCCAAGCTTGGCTTTTGGGACATGGAGGCTCGAACGCTCGAGGAAACACTCAATCTTGCTCCCGACGATAAGTCGCTTCGCAAACGAGTTGCCGATGCCTGGCTAAAGGCTGGCGGATTAGCTCGCGCAGAATCGCATCTAAAGCTTGCGGATGACGGCAGCTTTGCCCGATCGCTCGAGCACTTCCAATTGATGCTGGAAATACAACGGGCTACACCTCTAGCGTCTCGTAAAATCGATCGTCTGCGGCAATTGCAAAATCAGACCCGACTGAGATTGGTGGACGAGAAGGCAGCAGGCAAAACGCCCGATCGCGCGTGGGTTCTCGAGATGATCGAGCTGGCTCATGTCATCGATACATTGGAATCCAAAGAGCTGGAGTTGGGGGTTCAAACCGAACAGGGGCTGTCTCAATTGGTCCAGGCCCACCCTGATAACGCCGAACTTCAGGCATTCGCTGCGAAGTCATTTTCGTCTTTGGGCAAAGACGAATTGGCTGAAAGCGCTTTGAGTCAACTGGAACGACTGAAGCCGCAATCTCCCTTGACCTGGTTCGAAACCGTCTTGCAAATCCAACTGCAACGAAAGCAGTATGCCAAAGCGCATGAGATAATTCAGCAAGCATACGATGAGAAAATCTTGCCGGAGACGGTGTTGCGGAGAGTGGCTAGCAAGGCGTTTTCGGACGTTGGTGCCATTGAAGACTCATGTCGTATTCTTCTCGCATACAAGGAAAGCGAAGACGTCGCTTACTTATTCGCCCTCGCCGAATCCTTAATGCAAGCCACGTTGATTACGGCCAACAGCACCGAGGCGGATTCCGCAAAGTCGGAATGGGTGTCGGCTCTCAAAGATGTCGCATCACGGATTCAGAAGCTGGAAGGGTCCCGCGGTACACTCAGTCAATATCTTGAAGCTGCCATGCTCATCCGTTCCTCGCGAGAAGAGGGCAATCCAAAGGAGTTGGATCGAGCAACAAAAATCATCCGGCGCGTTGTCGACATGCGTCCTCGCTGGGTGGATGGTCTGAGACTCGCAGGTGACATAAGGGGCGCCGCAGGCGATGCAGAGGAAGCTACCAGCTTCTATCGTCGAGCGATCGCTGAAGGGGATGCACGCATCGCGACCGTGTTTCTGTTGGCACAGCAATTGAGCCAACTGGGCCGCTTTAGCGAGGCGGAATTCGAGTTTCAACGCATCGCCCATCTTTCGCACGCAAGTCGCACGATCTCCGAGTTCGCCATCGGCCTTGAACTGCAAAAGGGTAACGACATTCAAGCCTTGGAATTGGCGAGGTCTGCTTCATCCCGATATACCCAGGATGCTTCAGCCTGGTTGATACATGCGCAGGTCGCCCTTCAGCATCACGGATTGTCGGGAGAAAAGGAGACGGATCTGCTCGACGAAGCTGAAGACTGTTATCGTCGAGCCAATGAGCTTTCTAAAGGATCGGACCTATCCGTCTGGATTGCACAGCTTCGTTTCACCTCGCGTTTTCGCGGGCCGGAAGCGACCGATTTATTGATCGGCGAGTTGCGGAGTAGCAAGCTGTCTGAGAAATCGAGAGGTCTCTTGATTGCGCAGGCCTTCGTCGGGCTACAGGATTATCCCAAGGCGATTGAATCACTTGCCATTACTGCAAAGAACTTGCCTTTCGATATCGACGTACTCAGCGCGATGAGCGAAGTCTATCGCCTGAATGGACAAACCGGACAGGCCATTGAGAAGCTCGATCAAGCGTATCGGTTGAATCCAAAACGGGCCGATGTGGCCAGGTCCCTGGCCATGATGTTGGCGACCAATACGGCGCCGGGAACCGCCGTCCCCTGGGAACGCATCCGTACGATTATCGAAGGCCTTGAAACCCGAAGCGCCGATGCGAGGAAGTTGTTCTACGCATTTCTGTTAGTTACTCGAGGCTCTAGGCAAGAGCATGGCCAAGCATTGAGCGTGCTGGACGAACTCGTTCTCAGCGGTGAGCGGCCCATCGTCGAGGACGCTCTCCGTTTGTCGATCACGATTCATCGCCAGGCGTGGGAGGAAGCGAAGAAGAAAACCAGAAATACAGAAATGCAAGTCGAGCAACGAGAAATTCAACGTTTGTTCGATATTCTCTGGCGGTCTCCTGAGCGTGGTACGCTGGTCAACGATCTCTATCAACATGCCGACTTCCTATTGCAAATCGGTGAGCAAGAACGTGTCGCTGAGTTGATCGAAGGCTTCGATACCCTTGCAGCAGGAAGCCCGCTTCTGCTGAACCTTCGATTCCAACTCGCTGTCGCCCGTGGTGAGGCAGGCCAACTGGCAGAAAAAATGCAGTTGTGGGTAGGGCAAGAGGGAAGCCGTCGCAACGCTCCACTCCTTGCAGAAGCGGGTCGTTTGCTCTCCGAGCAGGGCATGGCAATTGAGGCGATTCCGTACCTGAAATCCGCATACGAAATCGATTCCCGATGGTTGCGACCTCTTGTCGTTGGACTGTCGCGAGCCGAACGGCTGAACGAAGCATTGCTTTTGTGCACCGAGCGTTATCGCGTTGAGCCGACAGTCGAAAACATCGCCCTCCTCACCGATCTGGCGATCCTCAGCGTAGGGCGTGCGGCATTGGACCCGCAAATCGATCAAACGATTCAGGAATCGTTGTCCCGTTTCCCATCGAGCCACAAGCTCTTGGAATTGGTCGGAACCCTCCGGCTGTTTCAGCATCGTTACGTCGAAGCGTTGGACCTCTTTGTGCAATCTGAGAAGCTCTCCCCGGGGAGTGCGATGACCCTCAACAATCTAGCGATTGCCGCATCGGAGATCCCGGGACGAGAGAGGGATGGCTTAGCTCGAATCGAACGAGCGATTGAACTCTACGGCCGCACTCCCGATCTGCTCGACACGTTGGGTATTCTTCAATTGGCATGCGGATGGCCGGACAAGGCCGAGGTTTCTTTCAAGGCGTCGTGGGAAGCCAAACCGGATACTCGCACCCTGCTACACCTATTTCAGTCACTGCATGCTCAACGAAAAGAGAACGAAATCCGCGAGCGTATGCGTTTCTACAAGAGTGCGGATTTGCGAGGGATCAACCTAACCACTCGCGAGCAGCAAGCCATGGAGATCATCCGTCAATACAGTGATCGCTCGAAGAAACCGGAGGAGTCATCATGACGCGGAAGGTATTTATCCAGCGACTATCAATCATTGCAGCAGTTGCGGTTTTTGCCGCCGTGTTCCCAAGTTGGATCGAGGGACGATCCCAGCCCGGCGTTTCTCGGCAGGCCTTGGGTGAGAATCTGAATCGTATTCCCAATCAACTTGGAGACTGGGAATGCATCTCGGAAGAAAGACTTCAACCCGAAGTCGAGCGCACGCTTCGCTGTTATGGGTACATCAATCGCGTGTATTGGAATGCCAAGACCGGGAGTCGTGTTTCGCTCGCCATACTCTATGGTCCCCGAGGTCCGATGGCTGTCCATACACCGGAGATCTGTTACAGCAGCCGTGGACGAGTCCCGCAAGGCAAGCCGCAAGAAGTCTCGCCGCGTGGAAACGCCAATGGGAGCTCTTTTTGGCGATTGAACTTCAAGCAGGCCAATGAGCAAGGTTCTGATCTGGCAGTCTGGTACGCCTGGAGTGACGGCGGTGATTGGATTGCCAGTTCGCATCCACGCTTCTGGACCATCGATAGCCTCTACAAAATCCAACTCGCAGGGACGATCGAGTCGGAAGGACAAGAAGGGGACTGTGAAGACTTTATCCAGCAAATCGTTCCAGCGTTTCGAAACCATCTCAACTTAGAAATGAACTGATAACACCCGATCGGTTGCACCTTTGAATCCACAACATGTCTATTTTGCCAGAAGCGACAGAAAATTCCTGCACCGACTTCCGCTCAACAGAGCAGGAGTTTCACGCCTATCCCTTTCCGGTCGAGCCATGGAATGAACCTGCCGCTTCTCCCAGTTACGGAGTGATACGTTGGCAGTATTTCCAGAAGAAGTACTTCCGCGAACGTGTCATTGGCTCTCTGCTCTTGGCGATCGTCACTCCCATCATCCTGATGTTGTGGTGTCTTGTCCGATTGACATCCAAGGGGGCAGGCTTCTTCAAGCAGACTCGGGTGGGTTATCGAGGCCAACCGTTTGAGATGATCAAACTCAGG
Organism: Planctomycetota bacterium; assembly: GCA_018970165.1. Classification (GTDB taxonomy): domain Bacteria; phylum Planctomycetota; class Planctomycetia; order Pirellulales; family Pirellulaceae; genus JBKCUI01. Next base: position 22,486 of record JAGWWZ010000069.1, read on the forward strand.
ACGATGGTCGCAGACGCCGAGGCGGATGGACGTGCGCGTTGGTGCGTCAAGGGAGACCCGCGGATCACATGGCTGGGAAGGATTCTGCGCAAAACGCACATGGATGAATTGCCCCAATTGATCAATGTAGCCCGTGGGGAGATGGCATTGGTCGGGCCTCGTCCCGAGAGGCCTTGTTTCGTCGAGCAACTCAAGCAAAAAATCGATGGCTACGAGCGACGATTATCGGTTCTGCCAGGGATCACTGGTTTGGCGCAGATCAATCTTCCACCAGATGAAACGATCGATGATGTTCGTCGCAAGCAGCATCTCGATCTGCTCTACATCCGTGAGACCAATTTCTGGCTCGACTTACGGATGCTGATGGGGACCGCGATACGATTGTTCGGTATTCCTGGTGAGATTGTGATCCGTGCACTCGGTCTGCGTCGCACAATCCCTGCCGCGCTTTGTAGGGAAGGATCCGTGCGAGGTATCAAGATCGCAATAGATCCAGAGCCAAATGCACACGGATCCCAAAAGCCACTTGCGGCGAGCATCGTGCGAATAGCAACCTTGCGTTACCCGCAACCTCCGCGAGTTCGGTCGCTCCCTTCCTTCGTTCCGAACGCATTCACGGTAGACGTCGAGGATTACTTTCATGTCTCCGGATTCTCCGATTGCGTTTCACCGCGCGACTGGGACTGGTTTCCGTGCCGAGTGGAAGCGAATACTTTGCGATTGCTTGACATGCTCCAACGCAAAAAAGTTCGCGGCACTTTCTTTATCCTCGGATGGGTCGCTGACCGCTATCCAAAATTGATTCGACGTATTGCGGAGGAAGGGCATGAGTTAGGTTGCCACAGCTACTGGCACCGATTGGTCTATCAAATGACCCCTCAGGAGTTCCTCGACGATCTGAGAAAAGCTAGGAGCGCAATCGAGCAAGCCGCTGGAACCGGGATTCAATTGTATCGCGCACCAAGTTTCTCGATTACTCCCTCATCCCTATGGGCGATCGACATACTATCGGAAGAAGGATTCGTTCTCGATTCAAGTATCTTCCCGATGAAGCATCATCGGTACGGCATGCCCGAATCGACCTCCGCGATCCATCATCATCAAGGCATCGTGCATTCGATCGATGAGTATCCACCCACAGTTTGGAAATCGGGCATGTTGAACGTTCCTGTCGGTGGCGGCTACTTCCGGTTGATCCCTAGATGGCTGACGCAAATGGCGATCGACAGGACGCGAAGAAGTGGAATCCCTGCGATGTTCTACATCCATCCTTGGGAAATTGATCCCAAGCAACCGCGAGTGGAAGGAATACGCTTCGCCAATCGTCTCAGGCATTCGATAGGTCTGCAAATGACCTACGCGAAACTGAGTCGTTTGCTGGAAGAAAATCGATTCGCGGCGATCGGGGATGTCGTGAAGCACTTTGATATGAGCACGGCGACGAACGATCTGCCGCTGGAGGTATAAGTGCCTGATATCCTGGACGTTGTCGACAGTACCACCGATAGGGAATCGCCAAAGCGTGTTCCGGAAATCCTATTCCTGGCGCACCGATTCCCTTATCCTCCCGATCGCGGAGATCGCATTCGTTCGTGGAATTTTCTTCGATATCTCTCGCAACGAGCGCGGGTATCCTTGGCTTGCGTGAGCGAATCCCCGATTCCATCGAGCGAAATGGAAGTGATTCGCTCGACATGCCACCGGGTCGCGATTGGAAACATCGATAAACGCCGACGGTGGATTCAGGCTTGCGTTCACTGGTTGAAGGGTCGGTCTCTCACCGAGGGACTATTTTGGTCAACGAGTCTTGCCCGCACCCTGGACTACTGGTCCGATGTCATCGCATTCGATCAAGTTTTCGTTTATTGCAGCAGTATGCTGCCCTACACCGAGCGGCCGGGACTGCAATCGATCCCCCGTATCGTTGACCTAGTGGATGTCGACAGTCAGAAATGGAGAGACTACGCTGAAAACGCCGACTTCCTTCGCAGGCAGATCTATCGCTCGGAAGCACTACGGGTTGAACGTCTCGAGCGAGCAAGTGTTACAGGAAGCAATGCCGTCTTGCTGGCCTCGCACGCGGAAGCCGATTTGCTTCGTTCGCAGCAATCAGATCGCAAAGCGAATATTCTTGGTCTGAGCAATGGAGTCGACACATCCTATTTCCATCCCCAGGCGCTATCGCAAAAGACCCAGATCCACCCGCTCAAAAAGTCTTCGGGACTGCGACTCGTCTTTGTCGGCGTCTTGAACTATCCTCCGAACGTTCAGGGGCTAACTTGGTTTCTTCAGCGAGTTTGGCCCGCCGTGATTGAACGATTGCCAACAGCGACCATGGATATCGTCGGGAAGAATCCTGCTCCGCAAGTCATCGATTTTGCGAATGTACCAGGAGTGCGATTGGTTGGCGCGGTTGATGATGTTCGGCCGTATCTCGCAGATGCTGATGTAGCGATTGCACCATTGAAAATTGCTCGGGGCATCCAGAACAAAGTTCTGGAAGCAATGGCAATGGCTAAGCCCGTTGTCTTGACCTCGCCTGCCGCGGAAGGAATCGAGGCGATTCCCGATAAGCACTTTGTCGTCGCCGACACAGCGGAAGATTGGATTGAAAACATCTTAGCGTTGGAAAGGACCCCCGAGGCTCGCAGGCAGCTTGGGTCTGCCGCCCGCGAGTTGATTGAGAATGAATTTGAATGGTCTTCCCGTCTTGAGCCCCTCGATGCACTGTTGGGATTCAGCAAACGCAGCGACCGAATAGAACAACCCTCGCCCGTAGGATGAGCTTTCCGTACGTTCCTCCCATTATGGATTGATCAGGAATGCTTTTGCATCGAGCGACATCAGAAAAAATCCGAGTCGGATTCGTCGTGCACGTGATGCAAGTTGCGGGAGCAGAGATGCTCGTCACGCAACTGATCGAACGACTGCACGACAAAATCGACTCCGTGGTATTCTGTTTGGATGCCATCGGAGCGCTCGGCGAGCGTTTAATGGAGGCTGGCGTACCGGTCGTTGTTTTAAATCGGTCACCAGGGATCGACTACGGCCTCCCGTGGCGGTTCGCCAAAGAGATTCGGCAGCGGAAAATCGATGTGCTTCACGCCCATCAGTACACCCCCTATTTCTACTCTGCGACCGCAAAGTTGTGCGGTGCATGGGGTGTGAAGATTGTCTTCACCGAGCATGGTCGGCATTACCCCGATGAGGTTTCATGGAAGAGACGGCTAGCGAATCGTGCGATCCTCTCACGGCTAAGCTTTGACAGGACCGCCTGCTGTGATTTTTCGGCCAGAGCAACTGAGCTCAACGATGGATTTCACCAGGTGAAGACCATTGCGAACGGAGTGGATTTAGAGAATCTTCAACCACTTAGCGATCCGGTCGAGCGATCTCATTTGCGACAATCTCTTGGGCTGAAAAACGATTTACTCTACGTGGGATGCATCGCTCGTTTTCACCCTGTCAAAGATCATCCGATGCTGTTGCGAGCGTGGAAGCGTGTTTGCACCAACATGCCGCAAGCAAGGCTTTTGCTCGTCGGCGACGGCCCGGAGAAAGTCAAATTACAATCTCTTGCGGACGAGTTGGGGATCTCCGACACCGTTGAGTTTTGGGGGATACGCAACGATGTACCGAACATCCTGCGATCGATCGATGTATTCACCCTCACGAGCGTGACCGAGGCATCCTCGTTGACACTTTTAGAAGCGATGGCCTGCGCATGCCCGGTCGTCATCACCGACGTCGGGGGGAATGGTGAGCATGTGACCGATGGTGTGGAAGGATGGCTCGTACCGCGGCACG